>JAGXII010000194.1 GCA_024635735.1 Christiangramia sp.
GTCTAACTTAGAGTCATTCTGAAAAATTTCAGATAGCATATAAGTCCCTACGTGATATTCAGTCTTCAGTGTTTTAGAAACAAGAAAACCTCTTTCTTTTTCAGCCTTTACTTCAAGCGTTTGCCAGAAGCGCTCTTCCCAGTTGGCATCTGTATTAGTGATGCTTCCGTCAAGATAAGGGTCAAAACGAATACTGGCATCACAGTTTAATGGCGTTACCTGAAATTTTATAGCTCCCAGCTCATCATCTACAATAGATAGAAAACGAAGAGCCTTCACCTCTACCTGATCTCCTGAAGGCAATGTGGCTTCAAAACTACGGGCAAGGTAGCCTTCCTTCATGTTCAACTCTCTTCTAAAATTGGAAACCGCAGTACAGGTATTAAGGTCAAGAGGTTCTTCATTTACAAAAACATTAATCCCTATCCAGTTTGGAGCATTCAACACCTTAGCGAAATACTCGGGATAACCATTCTTCCACCAGCCAACTTTCGTTTTATCGGGATAATAAACCCCTCCAATATAACTTCCCTGAAAACTGGGACCGGAATATTGTTCCTCGAAATTGGCTCGCTGACCCATAGCTCCGTTTCCAATACTGAACAGACTTTCAGAAGATTTTACCTTACTTCTGTCAAATTCCTCTTCTACTATAGACCAGTTATCTGGTTTTATATAATCTTGATTCATTTCTTCTCTTTTCTCAATAAATTTTCAATAAATTCAATATCTATTTCTGTAAAATTGGCGAAAACATAATCAGCTTCCTTCAAAGTAGTTTTATCACCAATTCCAATACTTAGCATTTTTCCATTATTTGCTGCCTGAATACCAGCTACAGAATCCTCAAATACTATGCACTCCTCAGGCTTCACATTAAGTCGTTTCGCAGCGATAAAAAACACCTCCGGGTCAGGCTTGGCTTTGCTTACATCTGTTCCATCTACAATAGCATCAAAATTTTCATATATATTAATTTTGTGAAGGATGGCACGCGCATTTTTACTGGCAGATCCAAGAGCATACGGAATATTATTTTCGTTAAGGTAATCCAGAACTTTTGACACCCCGGGAAGGATCTCATCATCCTCCATCTGGTCTACATAAGAAAGGTAATTCTCATTTTTAAGCGCCATCTGCCTTTTGAACTCATCTTCAGTAAGTTCCATATTTCCCCATTTAAGGATTTTCTTTAAAGATTCTACGCGGCTTACACCTTTTAATTGTTCATTTTGTTCTTCAGTAAAATCGAAACCGAGATCGTTAGCGAGTTTTTTCCAGGCTTTAAAATGAAATTTAGCCGTATCTACAATAACGCCGTCAAGGTCGAAAATGACTGCTTTATGATTCTTCATCGATATTAATTCTTTTATTGGTTTGAACTCTTAAAGTCAAAAGCCCTGCCAGTATCATGGAAAAACCACCTACCATCAAGGCGTAAATTGGCTCTCCGTTAAAAAGTTCTTTTACAAGGAATCCCAGAATTGTTGCCGCAACGATTTGTGGAATTACAATAAAGAAGTTAAAAACTCCCATATAATAGCCCATTTTCGCCGAAGGCAATGCTCCTGAAAGCATCGCATAAGGAATAGATAATATACTCGCCCAGGCGACACCAACGCCTATCATAGCTAACAACAATCCAACCTTATCTCCCAGAAAATATATAGAGATAAGTCCTATCCCTCCAAGGCATAATGCAAGTAAATGAGTCACCTTATTGCTTGTTCTTCTGGCAAGCACCGGCAATAAAAATGCCACTGCTGCTGCCACTCCGTTGTATACAGTGAACATCACTGTTACCCAGTCGGCTGCATCGTTGTATAATTCAGTAGTAGTATCGTTAGTACCAAAAACGTGACCGGTAACGGCAGGCGTGGTATAAATCCACATAGAGAACAATGCGAACCACGAAAAAAACTGAACCCATGCCAGTTGCTTCATCGTCGCCGGCATATTCAGCATATCAGTGATAATAATGGTGAATCCATTTCTCACCTCCTTTTGTCGTAATCTGGAAACTACTAAGAATAATAAACCAGCTACAATAAGACCTACAAAAAGAATATATAATTCTTTAGTTAAGTTCTTTTCATAAATTAAAAAGGTGAAAATGGCTCCTATAAGCAACATTATACTACCGGTAATCATCTGGTTTCTGATATTCTTAGACTTATCTACAACATCTAGCCTTTCCGGCTTATTTTTATTTTTTTCGGCTTCATAAGCTTCCAGCTCTGCCGGAGAATATTCTTTCGATTTAATAACCGTCCACAATACTGCACATAGAAATACAACACCACCAACATAGAAAGACCATTTAACCGAGTCGGGGATAATCCCTTCCGGAGCGGTATTACTAATTCCAAACCAGTTAGTAAACATATATGGAAGCAGGGAACCTACAACAGCTCCTATTCCAATAAAAAAGCTTTGCATGGCAAAACCAAGTGTCCGTTGCCTGTCAGGTAAATTATCTCCCACAAAAGCCCTGAAAGGCTCCATAGAGATATTGATAGAAGCATCCATCATCCAAAGAGTTCCTGCTGCCACCCAGAGAGTGGGTGAATTAGGCATTATGAATAAAGCGATAGATGATAAAATAGCCCCAACTAAAAAATAGGGCCTTCTTCTGCCAAGCCTTGTCCAGGTGCGATCACTGAAATATCCAATAATAGGCTGAATAACCAAACCGGTAACCGGCGCGGCGATCCAGAGTATAGGAATGTCTTCTACATTGGCTCCGAGGGTTTCAAAAATTCTTGAAGTATTAGCGTTTTGCAGAGCAAAACCAAACTGAATTCCCAGGAATCCGAAACTCATGTTCCAGATCTCCCAGAAGCTTAACGTACGTTTACGCATATCGAAAGTTTTGGTGACTCCGATAAGCTTCCAAGCTTATCAAAACTTAAATATAGGAAGTAAAAGTATAAGTTTTGATAAATTACAAGTCCTGCAAATATATAGATTTTTTAAAATGAGAGGAGTGTTTTTACGATTTTGTTGAATTTCGGGTCACTAATCCGGCCTCTACTATTATTGTCTTATAATGTTCGTCTTCCGTTGCACTTCGCTCCAGTTTTTCTATTAACATCGTCGCAGCTTCTTCTCCCATTCTTTCTCCATGCTGACTAACCGTTGTTAAACTCGGGATAAATCTTTTTGAAAGCTCGCCATCTGTAAATCCAATTACAGAAACATCTTCAGGAACCCTTAATCCATTTTCCTGAATCGCTTTAATTGCTGAAATCGCAAAGTGTTCATTAACTGCAAAAACTCCATCAAGCTTCTTTCCTGCTATAAAATCCTCGATCTCCCTCTCACTGTTTTCTATTTCTTCAATCTTCAGAATAAGGTCCTCGTCAAGGGCAACCCCATTCTCCTGCAGAGCCTCTTTATAGCCTTTGGTACGTAATTTTCCAACGCTTACATAATCCACCGTAGAGATAAGCCCAATTCTTTTACATCCAATATCCAGTAAATGCTGAACCGCTTTCTTCGCGCCAATCACATCATCTATAATTACCTTATCACAGGAAATCTCATCCACTACCCTGTCAAAAAGCACCAGAGGCATCCCGTGATTAATAGCTTCCATTAAATGGTGATAGTCCTGTTTCTGCATGGTTTCCTTCGCCAGGGACATAATAAAACCATCTGTACTCCCGTTGGCAAGCATCTCCATATTAAGAACCTCCTTATCAAACGAATTATCTGAAAGACATACCAGTACATTGTATCCACGTTCATTTGCAACTTTCTCCACCCCACTAATCACGGTGGTGAAAAAGTGATGCACGATTTCAGGAATAATAATACCAATAGTCTTGGTTTTCCTATTCTTTAAGCTTAGTGCAATATTATTGGGTTTGTAATTGTAAAGTTTCGCAAAAGCTTTAATCTTCTGCCTGGTATCTTCACCTATTTCATTACTGTCTCTAAGTGCTTTTGAAACTGTGGAAATAGACACATCCAGTTCCTTCGCAATTTGTTTTAGGGTAAGTTTTGGCTTCATTTTCTTTTCAATATTCTAAGTAAGGATGGGCGATAATTTCGAGTTGTGCAAATTTATCATAATTATTCTGCGAATAGCTCTAAATAAAAAAGTTTTCAACACGAAAACGTTTGCGTCCCAGTATTGGCGCCAGATTCCCGGGATTTAGCATAAAATTTACATACATTTAACCTCAGGAAGTAAAAGTATAAGGTTAATTTTTAGTAAAAACCAATAGAAAATTTATGAAAACTTTATTTAAAAGCACGTTGATTTTGCTGTTCATGCTACCAATGAGCTTTTTTGCCCAAAACGTAGTGAGCGGTACGGTGACCGAAAGTGCCACCGGCCTGCCGGTACCTGGGGTAAACGTAATTCTAAAAGGTACCACCAATGGTACTTCCACAGATTTTGATGGTAATTATACTATTCAAGATGTTTCTGAGGGAGATATTATAGTTTACTCTTTCCTGGGTTTCGCGACACAGGAAATCCCATATCAGGGACAATCTACCATAGATGTTAAACTTGATGAAGACCAGGCGACACTGGACGAAGTGGTCCTTATTGGATATGGTGCCACCTCAGAACAGGACGCGACTGGTTCTGTTGAGAAAATTTCTCCAGAAGAATTCAACCAGGGTGCTATAGTGGCTCCTGAGCAATTGATCGCAGGTAAATCTGCCGGAGTACAAATTACTCCTGGTGGTGGCGCCCCGGGTCAGGGAGGAACTATCAGGATTCGTGGAGGTGCTTCACTTAGTGCATCAAATGATCCGCTTATAGTAGTTGATGGTGTTCCATTGGATCAAAGAGGTGTTCAGGGTTCAAGAAATGCCTTAAACTCTATAAACCCAAATGAAATTGAAGACTTTACCATTCTTAAGGATGCCGCCGCTACCTCTATTTATGGTTCGAGAGCATCAAACGGGGTAATTCTTATCACCACCAAAAAAGGTAAAAAAGACTCTCCGTTTCAGTTCACCTATGACGTAAAAACCTCTATTGGTAATGTAACCGATAAGGTTGACGTACTTACTGCAGACGAATTCAGAAATATTATCGAGAATGCTCCCGGTACAGACCCTTCTTTACTTGGAGATGCTAATACTGACTGGCAGGATCAAATTTATACCACCTCTGTGGGAGCAATACACAACCTTACGGCTACCCAGGGAATTGGTAATTTTTACTATCGTGCAAACTTTAACCACACTCAGGAAACCGGTGTGCTTAAAGGCGATTATTACCAGAGGGACGCATTAAACCTTGCTCTTAACCAGGATCTTTTTGACAATACTTTAAAATTGTCTCTAACCTCTAAAAACAGTTTGGATAAGAACGTTTTCGCAGACCAGGGAGCAATTGGATCAGCAGTATCCTTTGATCCTACTCAACCTATTTATGATGCTAACAGTCCATTTGGTGGATTTTTCGAATTTACAAGAGAAACTGCAGATGGTATTACCCAGCAGAACCTAGCAACAAGAAACCCTGTAGCATTACTGGAGCTTTATGATGATGATAACCAGACAAGAAGGTCTATCACCAATTTAAATACAGAATATAAACTACCTTTCTTAAGATCTCTGAAAGCGGTAGTAAATGCCGGTTTTGATTATTCTGAAGTTTCCGGTGGAACCTACAGACCGTTGACATCTGCAGCAAACACTTCAAACATTGCACAGTTTAATGACTATGTTGGTTTCAACAGGAACCTTTTATTAGATGCATACCTTAATTATAAAGACGATGTTGATGCAATTAATACTGAAGTTGATGTAACTGCAGGTCATTCCTACCAGGAATTTTATAGCTACTCAAATAGTATAGGAACAGAACAGGATCGAATTACAGATTTTCCAGCGGCTATCAATAGAAACTCACTTGAATCTTATTTTGCAAGAGCAAGTTTTGATATTTCAAACAAATATTTACTTTCTGCAAGTATTCGTGCCGACGGTTCTTCAAGGGTTGCCCCAGAAAACAGATGGGGTTATTTCCCGGCTGCTTCTATTGGATGGAAACTTCATAATGAACCATTCCTTGAAGGCTCCAACGTAGTCAACTTACTTAAAATACGTGGAGGTTACGGGGAAACAGGAAACTATGAAATTGGAAGAAATTATGGTTACTTAGGTTTGTATACTCCAAGTTTAAGTGGCGCGAGTTACCAGTTTGGAAATGAATTTATACCGACTTTAAGACCTGAAGAATACGATAAGGATCTTAAATGGGAAACCCTTAAAAACTATAACGTAGGTCTTGATTATGGATTCTTCGCAAATAGAATTAGTGGATCTGTAGATGCTTATTACAGAGAAACAAAAGACCTTATCGCTACTGTACCTGTTCCGGCTGGAGCAAACCTTTCCGACCAATTGTTAACCAATGTTGGTGCGACCGTGAGTAAAGGTATTGAAGTTGGAATAAGTGGTGATATAGCCAGATCTGAAGATTTTAACTGGTCGGTTAATTACAATATAACTTTCCAGGAAAGAGAGATCACTGAACTTTCATTAGGTGAAAATCCTAACTTTTTCATTCCTCAGGGAGGAATTGGCGGAGGTGTAGGTAATACCATCCAGCTTTGGAAAGAAGGCTACGATCCAACTACTTTCTTTGTGTTCAGACAGGTTTATAATGAACAGGGACAGCCTATTGAAGGCGCTTATGTAGATGTTAACGGTGACAATCAGATTACCGAAGCAGACAGACAGCCTTACAAAAAAGCGACCCCAGACTACTTTATGGGATTCACTAATACCATGAATTATAAGAATTTTGACCTTAGTTTCACTTTTAGAGGAAACTTTGGCAACTATATTTATAACAACACCCAATCCTCTAACGGGTTTGTGGAAGCAGGAACCAACACACCTTCAGATTACTACTCAAACCTGAATGCGAATGTTTTGGAAACCAACTTCCAGAACAGTCAGTTCTTCTCAGATTATTATATCCAGTCTGCAGATTTTGTTAAGCTTGATAACCTGAGTATTGGATATAATATTCCGGGCGAAAAAGTTGATTTCAGAGCTTCGTTAACTGCGAGCAATGTTTTAACTATTACCGATTATGAAGGATTAGATCCTGAAGTATTTGGAGGAATTGACAATAACTTTTATCCAAGGTCAAGAAGATTCGTACTTGGATTAAACTTTACATTTTAATGATTAACAGAAAAATTTATAAAATCATGTTTAATAAAATAAAATCAATTTTGTTGGTTTTCTTTGGACTCGTCGTTCTTTGGTCATGCGAAAGTGATCTGGACCTCGAGCCGGAAGACACCCGGCAAACATCAGGAGCTACTTTTGAAGATCCTGCCGCATATAAGCAGTTTTTAGCGAAACTTTATGCCGGATTTGCAGTAAGCGGCCAGGATGGGCCTGCAGGAAATCCAGACTTAACAGGTTTAGACGAAGGGTTTTCTCAGTACATGCGTTTGTACTGGATGATGGAGGAGTTACCTACCGAGGAGGCTGTAATTGGCTGGAACGATGGAACTATTAAGGATCTTCACTATCAAAACTGGACATCTGGTAACGAATTTATAAGAACCATGTATTCCAGGATCATGTATCAGATCGCTCAGGCAAACGAGTTTTTAAGACAAACCAGTGATGAGAATCTTGATGCAAGAGGTGTTGATGCAAGTCTTAAATCGGAAATCGAAGTTTATAGAGCTGAAGCCCGCTTTTTAAGAGCATTAAGTTACTGGCATGCACTAGACCTTTTTGGAAACCCACCATTTGTTACGGAAGAAGATGAGCCGGGAGCATTCCTGCCTGAACAGACTACACGTGCAGAATTATACAGTTATATCGAAAGTGAACTTCTTGACATAGAAGGTGCTTTAAAAGCGCCTATGGCAAATGAATATGGTCGTGCAGATCAGGCTGCTGCCTGGATGTTGCTTTCAAAGCTTTATCTCAATTCTGAAACCTATACTGGTACAGGTGAGTATGCTGAAGCCGTGAAATATTCAACCAAGGTGATCAACGCAGGTTATGAACTTGTAGGAGATTACCAGAAATTGTTCCTGGCAGATAATAATAGCAACGGAGCACAAAAAGAAATCATCTTCCCTATTACTTATGATGGTATTAATACCCAATCATATGGCGGAATGACATTTATTATTCATGCTGCGGTTGGCGGTGAGATGAATCCAGATAATTTTGGAGTCAATGGCGGATGGGCTGGTTTAAGAACCACTTCTGGTCTTGTAAACAAATTCCTTGAGGATGATGAAAATCCTATTGAAGAGGTGGCCGATGAACGCGCCATGTTTTTTACCGAAGGACAATCAAAAGAGATTAATGATATCTCAAGTTTTACTGATGGATATGCCGTTACTAAATACAAAAACGTAGATGTAAATGGCAATGCCGGGTCAGATCCAACAGGAGATTTCCCTGACAATGATTTCCCGATGTTCCGTCTGGGTGATGCATATTTAATGTATGCCGAAGCTATTCTAAGAACTAATGGAGATAAAGCTACAGCTGTTTCTTATATAAATGAATTACGCGAAAGAGCTTATGGTGATGACAGTGCAAATATTACCGCTTCTGATCTTACTTTAGATTTTATCTTAAATGAAAGAGCCCGTGAATTATACTGGGAAGCTCATAGAAGGACAGATTTGATTCGTTTTGGAGAATTCTCAGACAGTGGCATTTGGCCATACAAAGGTGGTGTTCCTCAGGGAGCGACTACCGAATCTTTTAGAGATCTCATGCCAATTCCGGCTTCAGATCTTGGTGTAAATACCAATTTAACTCAAAATCCAGGATATTAATTATAACAAACTCAAAATGAAAAAGTTTTCAATTTTATTAATCACACTAATCGCCCTTGTAGGATTCACTTCCTGTCAACACGACGATGATGTTGTATTTGTTGCTCAACCAGATGTGGATGGAGTTGCATTTACAAATACCTTTTCAGAAAATTATACGCTTACCAGTCAAACTTCCGGTAACCTTGCCGAAAGATTTGTTTGGAATGAGGTTGATTTTGATGCCCCCACTACCGTTACTTATGAATTACAAGGTTCTATAGATCCAGATTTCTCAAGTTTTGATGTTATTGGAACCACCAGTGAAAACAATCTTGGAGTAAAAATAAGCCAGATGATGGCTCTTGCAGAAGATGCTGGTCTGGATAACGATCCTAATTCAGAGAATCCTAATACCGGCCAGATCTATTTCAGAGTTCGTGCATACGCAGGAACTGATGGGGGTAACCCTTTAAACACTACTTCTGAAGTGAAGTCTTTAAATGTTATTCTTCCTGAAGCAACCGAAGAAGGAGCTGAAGAATTTCCTAAGATCTATGTAACTGGAAACTTTGGTGCTGCCAGTGGATATACTTCAGACTGGAGCCCGGAAGCTGGTGTTCCTTTAGCAGCATCTGCAGCTGGAAAAACAGATTTCGAAGGCTTTATTTATATGAATGTAGAGGCTCCGGAATACAAATTCCTGCCTCAGAATACAGGATGGGATGGAGATTACGGTGATGCCGGGGCTGAAAATGGTGCTTATACAGAAGTGCTACTTCAGGATGGTGAAGTAAATGCCGGAACTCCTGATGGAACTGGTGGATACTTTCTTGTAAAAGCAAATACAGATGAGCTTACTTACTCACTTACTGAAACGAACTGGGGAGTAATTGGAAATGCAACTCCTACAGGATGGGATAGCGATACTGATATGACCTATGATGCAGACAACAAAGTTTGGACAGTAACTCTTGACCTAACAGCTCAGGAAGCTCCGGATAACGGAATCAAATTTAGAGCGAATGATGCCTGGGACCTAAACATAGGTGATAATGGAGCTGATGGAACTATGGAATTCAATGGTGAAAACATCGGAATTGCAGAGTCTGGAAACTATACGATCACTTTAGATCTAAGCAATCCAAGAATGTATACTTATACATTGACCAAAAACTAAGAATTAGCTTATTCTTGAGGGGCTATTTAAACAAATAGCCCCTTTTTTTATCTTTTAACTGCCGTACGATTATGAAAAAAAACAAATTAATTCTATCATTTCTTATTAGCTGTTTCCTGTTTCTTGGGGCATGCTCAAAGGATGATAGTGTCGACCCAACGGATACCACAGATCAGGAACCTACTCCACAGCCAGAAGAGCCACAAGCCATAAACCTGTCTTCCTTTAGTAATGGAAGTGGGGTAATGATGCAGGCATTTTACTGGGATGTCGAACCAAGGTTCGAATGGTGGGATAAGCTTTCAGAAAAAGTGCCGGGTTGGGCAGATGCCGGAATCAACAGAATCTGGTTACCTGTTGCCTCTAAAGGACAATCAGGAGGTTATTCTATGGGATATGATGTTTCCGATTATTTCGATTTCGGAAATTATGAGCAGCACGGTACTGTAGAAACTAGATTTGGATCAAGAGCTGAACTTGAAAATTTAATTTCAACTGCACATTCCAATGATGTTGAAGTGATCGCCGATATTGTTATAAATCACAATTCGGGAGGTGGCCTTGAATACAACCCATACAGAGAAAAAGACACCTATACGCTTTTTGATGAAGAGCATGGAAATGCTTCAGGAATGTTCAACCGTACTTATGAAGATTTCTATCCTAATAGTGTAAGTGATTACGACCCGGGAAGTCTTTTCTATGCAGAGACAAATCTGGATCATCATAGAGAAAGAGTTCAGGACTGGCTTTGGAAAAAAGATAATTCCGTAGCTAAATATTATAAAAATGTAATGGGATTTGACGGCTGGCGCTTTGATTATGTTCTGGGCTATGAACCATGGGTAGTTAAAGAATGGCTTAATGAAGTTGGTGGATTTTCAGTAGTTGAACTTTGGGATGGAAACGCCAGTGTTCTTAAGGATTATGTGGAAGAAACCGGCAGCGGCGCATTTGATTTTGCAACTTTCTATAAGCTCGAAGAAGGACTTGACAGAAATGAAGACCTTACCTATTTGGAAAAAGATATGTTGTGGAAAACCTATCCTGAAAAAGCAGTAACTTTTACAGCAAATCATGATACGGAAAAGGATAGCAATGAGGATAATTATATATCTTCAGAAAATAAAGTAAAAGCATACGCATTTATTCTTACGCATCCTGGTTATCCCACAATTTTTTATTCAGATTACGAAAACCCTGATTTTCAGGATGAAATAAAAAACCTTATCGCGATTCATAATAGTATCGCCACAGGTGACACAGAAGTTCTTTACGTAGATGATGATGAATATGTTATGAAAAGAAGCGGAAGCGGTTCAAACCCCGGATTAATTCTTTATATTAGCATCAGCAACAGTACTAAAAGAAGGACTGTAAGTTCAAACTGGAATAATGTTACCCTAATGGATTATAGCGGTAACTCAACATACAACCCTACCTCAGATGGAAATGGAAAGGTTACCATTGAAGCACCAGCAAATGGATATGCGATTTGGTCAATCACGAAATAAAGAGTTTATTTTTGAATTTTCATAGGTGTTAATTCAAAGAAGGCTCCGCAGTAGCGGAGCCTCTTTTATTTTATACATTTCCTCTTCTTATTATAGCTATTTAAGTCAATCCTTTTCCATTTCTGGAACCTAATGCTCTCATTCTGCAGAGAGAATAATTATCCAAATCATAGAAACTAAATTTTAATTATTTGTCAACTTTTAATTGTTAGTAAATTTTTATAATGTTGACTATCAGTATATTAACACTTTAACCTTGATAACTTTTTCTAAAGGAATTGTTAATTGTCTCATTTCTTTACTTAGCTTTACATTGCTCGAACAAGAAATATCTAACCTAAAAAATTCATTTCTATGCCTGTACAAGAAAAACCAGTCGTTCCAAAAACATATACCCAGGACCAGGCTTATGAAGCATCTCTAAAATATTTTAAAGGAGATGACCTTGCTGCCCGCGTGTGGGTAAACAAATATGCTCTTAAAGATTCCCAGGGTAATATTTATGAACTCACACCAGATGATATGCACAGGCGTATCGCTAAGGAAATTGCAAGAGTTGAAAAAAAATATCCAAATCCGCTTAGTGAGAATGAAGTTTTTGACCTTATCAAAAACTTTAAATATATCGTTCCACAAGGTAGCCCTATGGCAGGAATTGGTAATCCTTATCAGGTAGGATCTTTATCAAACTGCTTTGTAATTGGTAACGATGGTGATTCAGATTCTTATGGTGGGATCATGAAAATAGATCAGGAGCAGGTACAGCTTATGAAACGCCGCGGTGGTGTTGGTCATGACCTTTCGCATATACGCCCAAAAGGATCGGCAGTTAAGAATTCTGCATTAACCTCTACCGGAATCGTTCCTTTTATGGAGCGCTACTCCAATTCTACCCGTGAAGTTGCGCAAGATGGGCGTCGCGGAGCATTAATGCTATCGGTTTCTATTAATCATCCGGATGCCGAAGACTTTATTGATGCAAAAATGGAACAGGGCAAAGTTACAGGCGCCAATGTTTCAGTAAGAATTGATGATAATTTTATGAGAGCCGTTAAAAACCAAGGTTCTTATACTCAAACATATCCTGTTTTCAGCAAGGAACCAAAGTTCACAAAAGACATTGAAGCTGAAAAACTCTGGAAAAAGATCGTGCATAATGCATGGCAATCTGCCGAACCAGGAATTCTTTTCTGGGATACGGTGATCAATGAATCTGTACCGGACTGTTATGCAGATCTCGGCTACAAAACGGTTTCTACAAATCCATGTGGTGAAATACCTCTTTGTCCTTATGATTCCTGCCGTTTACTGGCAATCAACCTATACTCGTACGTTGAAGAACCTTTTACTAAAAAAGCAAAATTCAATTACGAACTTTTCAAAAAACATATAGCTGCAGCTCAGAGAATTATGGATGATATCATTGATCTGGAACTTGAAAAGA
>JAGXII010000195.1 GCA_024635735.1 Christiangramia sp.
AATTTACGGGACATCCACCATGCTGGTTTATACTACCGGCCATGGCGTTAACGGATTCACCCTGAACCCGGCTCTGGGTTCTTGGTACCTGTCACATCCCGATATGAAGTTTCCTGAGAATGGTAACATTTACTCGATAAATGAAGGGAATTATGTTCATTTTCCGCAGGGAGTAAAAGACTATATTAAATATTGCCAGGAGGAGAAAGAGGACCGCCCCTATACCTCACGGTATATAGGTTCCATGGTTTCAGATATTCACCGCAATATGATCAAGGGAGGGATCTTTATGTATCCTAAAAGTTCCAAGGCAAATAACGGAAAATTAAGACTGTTGTACGAGTGTAATCCAATGGCTTTTCTTACCGAACAGGCCGGAGGTAAAGCCAGTGACGGATTTCATAGAATTCTCGATATCCAGCCAGAAGAATTGCACCAGCGGGTACCTTTCTTCTGCGGAAGCAAAAAAATGGTAGAAAAGGCTGAAGAATTTATGAAAAAAGCCGAATCGGGAACTCAGGCTCAGTCTTTCTCTTTTTCCAGTAGATAGCGGTAATCCTCAAAATTAAGCTGCCCACTAAAAATCTGGATGGATCTTTTAATAATGCCTTCTGAAGCCTGGCTGGAGAAGCCAAGGCCTATCGCGTAACGCTTAACAAGTTCACTTTCCTCATCATCGATGTCATGATCAATATATATGATGCGGAAAAGGTCATGAAGGCGTTCCAGTCTTTTCTCGATGCTGTTATATCCGGTAAGCGGGAATAGCTTGGGATTTTCTAAAACTTTATCATATTCCTCTTCGCTAATATCAAGTTTTCTGGCGAATTTTTTTAACAGGACTTCCTCCTTTTCATTAATATCACCATCAATCGCAGCAAGATTTACGATAGAAGCAAAATGGCTTAAATTTCTTAAGTGCTCTCCCGAGCCGAACAAATCTGAAAATGACATTTAAAGTAGTGTTTATTAATACAAATATATATAAACCCTTAAGGATTTCTCCACAAAGAATCACTAAAATTAGGCTTTATCAATCACTAATCTTTTCTTAATCTTTTCTGCTTAAGTTGCTATTTATTTAATTTCAGGAATCTGAAGAATGAATTTATGAAAACGCCTTTACTGGTTTTTAATGACAAAGGAATTTACTGTGAGGAGGCAGATCTAAAAAAGAAAATAGAGGTAAGGTCTATCATTCCGGAGACCATGGAAAAATTCCCCTATAGAGGCCACCTGGGTTTGCACCTGCAGTCTAATTCGCAGTTGCTCTTTAGCGTTTTCAGGGATTATGAAGAAGATAATCTTTTATATCTGCAGGCTTTCAGGGAAATATTTGAACATCAGCTGGAAGAAGGGCGCTTGCGGATTGCCATGGAAAGAATTGCCAGTCAGAAGATAGTCTGGAAAAAATGTGAGAAACCAACACCTTTCTCATTTCCTATTATAACCGACCGGTTGAGGGAAAAGCTTTCTTCAGAAAAAGTGGAAGACAGAATTAGAAAAATGCTTCAGCAACTGGAGAAATAATTATTCCCGCAGATGCTTATCCATATAATCTCTTACCAGTTCAGTAGTCACGCCAAAGGCGATATGAGCAAATAATTCATTCAGTTGCATTCTAACCGGAGTATCGGTGGGTTTAGGTTCCAGGCCAAGGATAGGAAGAGAAGTTTCATGCGTTGAGGTCCAGGTGGTCATTCCAAATATAACTCCATCTGCAGGCCTCAGGCCGGGACGGTGTCTTTTTCCATAGCCATAAGCCGCCCCAAGAGCACCACCAAAAGGAATATTTACAAGTTGCTCGGCCAGGGCTTCATTTTGAGTACTTACAGGCGTCCCGGTAATTTTCGTGGAAAGATCATCTAAGATTTTTATCTGTGCCGATCTGTCTTCTATTTTTCGAACCGGTAAAAATTGTTCTATCAGGCTTTTTACAGCGGTTCCTGCTAAACCACCCACAAATCCTGCAATTACACTTCGGCTGGTGGTAGACATGGACGAATCTTTTTGTAAGAAGGTGGAGAGGCTCATAATTTAGTTCATTTTCATATTAAAATTATCTATTCAATAGTTGTTCTCCAATCATTTAACACGGATTTGACATAGCCAGCTGAAAATTTAATATTTTTGAATATGAGCGAAAAACTAAACATAGCCTTTGTCCAGGCGAATCTGGTGTGGGAAAACTCAGAAGCGAATCGTGACCTGTTTTCAAAGGAAATAGATAAGATTGCGGCAAGTACGGATCTTATAATTCTTCCTGAAATGTTTACCACAGGTTTTAGTATGAATGCCGAAGAACTGGCTGAACCAACCGAGGGACCTACCCTCCAGTGGCTGCGGGAAAAGGCTAAATTGAAGAACGCGGCAATTACCGGAAGTGTGATAATTACGGAAAACGCTAACTATTATAATCGTTTATTTTTTGTCTTTCCCGATGGCTCTTACAAGCTGTATGATAAACGCCACACTTTCACCCTTGCAAAAGAGGACTTAACCTATACTGCTGGAACGGAAAGGTTAATTGTGGAATATAAAGGCTGGAAAATTTGTCCGCTTGTATGTTATGACCTTCGATTCCCCGTTTGGGCCAGAAATACCGAAGATTATGATCTTTTGATATATGTAGCCAACTGGCCGGAAAAAAGAGTAAATGCCTGGGATGCTCTTCTAAAAGCCCGTGCAATTGAAAATATGAGTTATTGTATTGGGTTAAACCGAACCGGTAAAGATGGCGATGGATATATTTATAATGGACATTCTGCTGCCTACGACTGCCTGGGAAATGAACTCACAGAACTCAACCTCGAAAAAGAATTTACGAAAGAGATTAGTCTGGAAAAAGAAAGCCTTTACGAAACCAGAGCGAAATTAAAATTTCTCCAGGATCGCGACAGGTTTAATCTATACTAATAGTTTCGTTGAGGTCCCAGTTGGGTCTTACATTAAGAGTATCTGAAAAGTACCTGATGCGTTCTGGTTGTATTTTTTTCAGAAAATTACCGGTGTCCCATTTTCGATTCTCGTTGGTGTCATAAATAATCCTAACCAGAAAATCTCCCGGATTAAGATATTGAAAATTGAAACTGCTGGAGGCTTCTGAATATTTCTCTGCCTTAACTACTCCTTTAGTGTCTGTTAGCTGAACAATGACAGGAAATGATTTTATATTTTGAAGATTGAGGGCAATGCTTCCATATTCTGATAAAGCCTTAGTACGTAAAGCCACTTTCAGAGAATCGTTGGTAGCTTCAAAAAGATCCTTTATAGCACCGGGAAATGCCGTAAGATTATATTTATTCTCCGGTTGTTTCTCAAATTTTAAAATCACTTCATTTTGAATGGGGTTGAACTCCGCAGTAAAAGGAACTTCCACAGAGTCCTGATCTATAATTCTGATCATTTCTTCTGAATAATCCACCAGCGGCGTATTGGCTTTGAATTTAAAATCCTGAGTTAAACCTATCACCCCGGAAGGGTCTGAAGTTACTTTTAATGAATCTCTCGCCTGATCGGTCACTCTTGCTAAAAGTGTGTCGCGGGTGGTGGGAGTTACAATTTCAAAAGATAAACTATCGCTTTCAGGTTTAATATTAAACCAGTAATGCAGGCTGTCTTTATCGGTAACCTTCACTATTCGCGAGGAATATCCTTCGGGCCGGGAATTAAGAAGATTTATTGAAAGACTATCTAAAAGCGGCGTTCCTTCGTAACCAAATAGAATCTGGTGGCCTTTAATCTGGCTGGGTCTTTTCGGATTAAATTCCAGTTCTTCCTTAAAAACGGTTAATTCGTAAGTACTATCTGTTGGAATGCTTACGGGTTGAGCAACAAAACCTATTTTTTCATTCTTAGGATTATAAAGGTAATTGTCATTTTTATCGAGAATGGCAAGCATTTGATAAGTACCTTCTTTTAGGTTTTCAAGGGAAAAAGTATAAGTGCTGTCCTGGGAATAGGTCACATATCGAGGCGTTTTTTTAAAGACTACCGAATCGGTGTAGGCAGAATCTATTTCATATAACATAATGGAGATAGCTTCTGAAGGTGCTTTTAATTTAGCATCTCTCACAATTCCTGAAACTGCCAGCGAATCTATATAGTCACCGGTAGAAAAAACATATTTAAAATAGTTATAGGGGTTCCCTTCATTATTATCAACGATGCTTTTACCAAAGTTTATAGTGTAGGTGGTATACTCTTCTAGAGTGTCGGTAATTTCAATTTTTATATCCTTTCTCGCGGTTCCCAGTGGCATAATATTCGGTTTGGGATCCATTGGAGGTGAGATGATGATCTGCTGGGTTGGCTTATCCAGTTTTATGTATTCATTAAAAAATATACGAATTTCGTCTGCCTTAAACTGAGTGGTGTAATTCTCGGGCTTTGCCTTCACAAATTTTGGCGGATCTTCATCAATGGGGCCGCCTTCGGGCATTCCTTTTTTAGCGCACTGGATTAGAGTGAACATTAGAATAAAGACTAAAACATAACCCGGAATTCTCTTTTTCATAGACACTGAATGAAATGCTTACGCAAAGAAACAATTATTTTGAATTACAACGCAAGGCTTAATCGGTAATTGCCATGGTGGCCACACTTACTTTGACGCCGGGAATTTCCTGAAGCTTATGTGTACAGGCTTCAAGAGTTGCTCCGGTAGTGACCAGATCGTCTACCAGTAAAATATGTTTGTGTTCAGCTTTGGAAGAATTTTGAATCGAAAGGGTTTCTTCAATTTTCCCCCATCGTGAAATCCGGCCTTTTAAAGTCTGGGTTTGAGTGGCGGTAGTTTTTAAGAGAATATCGTCTGCATATTTTGCATTGATAGCCATGGCTATTTCTTTTCCAAAGTCCTCCACCTGGTTAAATCCGCGTTGCTTAAGTTTTGAGGGGTGTAAGGGGACAGGAATCACCAGGTCGATCTCTCGATAACCCTTTATTAGTGCTAATTCTTCACCAAGCCATTTCCCTAAAAATACGCCTATATCTCTGTGTCCCCTGTATTTAAGTTCATGGATGAGATGCTGAACGCCAGCTTTTTTTCTAAAATGCAGTAATGACGTAGCTTTTTCTATCTTTACGCGGCCATAAAATACTTTTTTAACAGGGTTCTCGTTATCAAGATGATAACTGGTAACCGGCAGGTCATGGAGACAGGCAGTACAAATTATTGTTTCATTTTTTAGCAATTCACCCTCACAAATGTGGCAAACCCGGGGATAAAGAAGATCTATAAATTCGTGAAACATTTGTTAACACCTTGTATCAGACTTGTTTAAACCACTAAATTTACAAACTAAATCAAACTTATGATGACAGAAAAGAAAAACAATACCGCATTGAAGATCTTAACCGGTATTCTGGCTGTAGCCCTGGTTGCACTTAGTATTTATACCATTAAGTTCTACAATGAGGAGAAAGAAAATAAAGAAATTCTTCAAAAAGAAAAGTCGGTTATCGAAGATGAGTTAAATGAACTTATCGTAAAATACGATGAGGCCATACAGGAAAATGAAGTTATGGATCAGGATCTTGTAAATGCCAGAGACCGTATTTCACGTTTACTGGATTCAGTAAAAGATAATGAGGCTAACCTTGTTTTAATTTCAAGATATCGCAGGGAAATTGGTAACCTTAAAGAGGAAAAAACACGTCTCTTCAGGGTAGTAGATAGTTTAAGTGCCCAAAACCAAATGCTTAGTACTTCACTGGATAGTACTAGTGTGGCGTTACAACAAAGGACAAAACTTTCAGATTCTTTGAAAACCACCAATCAGAGTCTTAGCACAAAAGTAGATAAGGCTTCAAGATTGAAAGTGACGAGTTTAAAAGGGGAAGGCGTAATTGTTCGAAACAGTGGAAAGATTGTTGAAAATGACAATAACCGAAGGATAGATCAAATTAGAACTTGTTTTACCATTACCGCTAATGACCTGGCCGAGGCCGGTGAAAAGAATATGTATGTGCAGGTTTATAACCCGGAAAACGAACTTGTAGGAGACGGGATCGTTATCCAGCACGAAGGAGGAACAATGGTATACAGTGCCTCTTCTAAGGTTTATTATGAAAATGAAGAGCTGGATGTTTGTATTCTGGCTGAAGCTAATGAAGATAAATTGCTTGAAGGGACCTATAAAGTGTATGTTTATAATGATACTATTTTATTGGGAACCGCAAGTTTTACTCTTAAATAAGCTTTATTTATAAATTACAGACCGCCTTGGAGTTATTTCAAGGCGGTTTTTTTATTTTTGCGCCATGGCAAAACAAGAAGACCTTTTTAAAAACGTAATATCCCATGCAAAGGAGTATGGGTACATTTTTCCATCCAGCGAGATATATGATGGGCTTAGTGCCGTATATGATTATGGGCAGAATGGAGCAGAATTAAAGAAAAATATAAAGGAATACTGGTGGAAGAGCATGACGCAGTTGCATCAGAATATCGTGGGGATAGATGCGGCGATACTGATGCATCCAACTACCTGGAAGGCTTCGGGTCACGTAGATGCCTTCAACGATCCGCTTATAGATAACAAAGATTCCAAAAAGCGGTACAGAGCTGATGTTCTCGTAGAAGATCATGCCGAAAAATTATTACAGAAGGCTGAGAAAGAAATTGCTAAGGCTAAGAAGCGATTTGGTGAGGATTTTGACGAGGAAATGTATAAGGAAACAAACCCCAGAGTGCAGCGATATCTTGGAGATCGTAAAGAAATTCTTGAGAGACTTGCAAGATCGTTGACTAATGAGGATCTGGCTGATGTAAAAGCACTTATTGAAGAACTGGAAATCGCTGATCCTGAAACCGGTTCTAAGAACTGGACTGAAGTTAGACAGTTCAATCTTATGTTTGGAACCAAACTGGGAGCTTCAGCCGACTCTGCCACCCAATTATACCTTCGACCTGAAACTGCTCAGGGAATTTTTGTAAACTTTTTGAATGTTCAGAAAACAGGTAGAATGAAGATTCCTTTTGGAATCGCTCAAATTGGTAAAGCTTTCAGAAATGAGATCGTTGCAAGGCAATTCATTTTTAGAATGCGGGAATTTGAACAAATGGAAATGCAATTCTTTGTTCGTCCAGGTGAGGAACTTGAGTGGTATGAAAAATGGAAAGAGACCAGGTTGAAATGGCATAAATCACTTGGGCTTGGAGAAGAAAATTATCGTTTCCATGATCATGAGAAACTTGCGCACTACGCTAATGCAGCGGCAGATATAGAATTCGATTTTCCATTTGGTTTTAAAGAATTAGAGGGGATTCATTCACGAACAGATTTTGATCTAAAAGCCCACGAGGAGTTTTCAGGTAAAAAATTGAGATTTTACGATCCCGAATTAAAAGAAAACTATGTGCCATTCGTAATAGAGACCTCTATTGGTCTGGACAGGATGTTTCTGGCGGTTCTTTCGGCTTCCCTGAAAGAGGAAGAGTTGGAAGATGGAAATACAAGAACCGTGTTAAAATTACCTTCAGTTCTGGCCCCTACCAAGGCAGCTATTCTGCCATTGGTTAAAAAAGATGGCCTGCCGGAAATGGCACAAAAAATAGTAGAGGAACTAAAATGGGACTTTAAGGTTCAGTATGATGAAAAGGATGCTATTGGAAGAAGATATCGCCGTCAGGATGCAGCCGGGACACCGCTTTGTATAACGGTTGACCATGATTCGTTAGAAGATAACACTGTTACGGTAAGATTCAGGGATAGTATGGAACAAAAACGGGTAAAAGTAAATGAACTGGACTCAATTATTCGAAAAGAGACCGATTTTAAAACCTGGATGAAAGATTTTTCGGAATAATAACAGAATTTATTTATGATTATTTTAAGAGAGGCAATTGATTTATTAATTGCCTTTTTTATTCCTAATCTGGCGAATATGCCTATTTTTAAATAATTTTTACAGAAGATCCTTAAATGATGAAAAAAATTATTTTTCTTTTCATATTTAGCTTTGTTTTTTATCTTAATGTTGATGCCCAGCAAAAGAAGACTGCCAAGCCCATTAGTGTTACTAAAGCCAAACCAGAACTTTCAGGACCAATATCAGAACGCAAAATAATTCCTGCAGATACGGATTATCATGAATTTGAAGAAGATAAAGAAGGGGAACATCGCAGTAATAAAATAATTCCGGGGAAAGGGCTTCCTAAATTTAAGGATCCTGTTCTTCAGTCAAAAATGGGGAAGTTACAAAGCAGAGCCGCTATACGAACTTTTGATGCAGCAGTAACCAGTTCCAGACCCAGTGATCCTACAGGTGCCATAGGTCCAAATCATTACGTGAATGCATGGAACAGAGCATTTTCTATTTGGGATAAAAATGGAAATCAATTAGTTCCTCCTGCCTCCCTATTCACTATTGGAGGTGAGTTTAATACAGATAACGTCACCGATCCTAATGTCATATATGATGAAGCTGCTGATAGATTTATTATGATGATCTGGGCTTTATCCCCTAACAGGCTTCTTTTAGCCGTCTCCCAGGGACCAAATCCGGTTACAGATGGCTGGTATACCTATAGTTTTCCTGTTGGAAGTATAAATCCGGATTTCCCAAAAATATCAGTTTGGAGTGATGGTTATTATATCACTACTAATTCTAATCCATTACATGTTGAAACAGAAAATAATCCTTCGGTTTTTGTAGTTGAAAGGGATAAAGTGCTTAATGGGGAAGATGCGTCCATGATATCATTTCCGCTTCCGGGAATAAATACTTATGGATTTTACAGTCCGGCGGGATTTCACTCTGTGGGACCTGAATTACCTCCCCCGGGAAATGCTCCTATTATTTATTTGCAGGATGATGCATGGCAGGGGATTAGTGAAGACCATTTAAAATTATGGTTGATTAACGTAAACTGGAATATCCCAATGATTTCTTCCATTGAGTTAAGTCAGCAACTGGGAAGTGCAGATGGAGTTTCTCCTTTTGAATCAAACTTTGATCAGGGTGATTTTTCAAATTTATCACAGCCCAGAGGACCCGATGTGGATGCTTTGCAGGGTATGATGATGTATATGACCCAATACAGGAGATTTAGCGATCATAATTCTGTAGTGATGAATTTTGTGGTAGATACAGAGCCCGGTTCAGAAGTAGAACATGCCGGGATACGATGGTATGAGCTAAGACAGAGCAAGTATGGAGAACCATGGACCGTATATCAGGAAGGAACCTATGCCCCGGATAATAGTGATCGATTTTGTGGAAGTATAGCTCTGGATATCAGGGGAAATATTGGGCTTGGGTTTACCATTATTGATGACAGCCAGGAAAATCCAATTTTTCCATCGCTGCATTATACAGGACGATATGCCGATGATCCTTTAGGACAGATGACCGTGGAGGAACAGGTAATATTTGATGGTAAAAGTGAAGATCCATCACCCAGATATGGTGATTATGCGCATATATATGTAGACCCGACTGATGGAATTACTTTCTGGCATAATGGCGAGGTGTTTAATGGTCTTCAACGAATAAATAAAGTAGGCATTTTCCAAATAGGGGTGGAAGATCCTTATGATTTAGGAGTGGTAGATATAGTAGCTCCAATGGATGCAACCTTTACGAATTCAGAACCTGTAACGGTGAAAGTTAGAAATTACGGGACCACCTCACAAACTAACTATCAGCTTAGTTATTCAATAAATGGAGGGCCGGCTGTAAGCCAGACTTTTAATGAGCCAATTAACCCCGGGGAGTCGGCGGAACTTACATTGGACCAGACAGCAGACTTATCTGAAGGAGATACTTTTGAAATAACGGTGACTGTGAATCTAACAAATGATGTAAATGATTATAATGATTCTCTCACAATAGAGGTGAAAAATTTACTTCCAAAAGATGTTGGAGTTACCTCAATTATAGTTCCGGAATCGGGATTGGTTAATAATACTCCCGAAAATGTAACAGTTATTCTGGAAAATCTTGGAGGTCAGCCTCAACAAGACATACCGTTATATTATAGGTTAAATCTTAATTCTCCGGTAAGGGAAACCTATAATGGTACCCTTGGGGTTGGCGAGGAAAAAGTGTATACTTTTTCTCAGCGCGTGGACCTGACTTCTCCTGGCCAGTATTATATTAAATCGGGTACAGATCTCGAAGGCGATATGAATACTTCTAACGATGCAACCACTAAAACCTTTGCAAAACTTGATTGTATTCCGGATGGGTCAGATTGTGGTCTAGGGGATGGGTTAACATATTTTGAACTGGAGGAACTTATTAATGAGGCGATACCCTGTAGCACAGGATACAATGACTTTCTGGGGATACCTTCGGCGACCCTGGATAGAGCTGATCGTACATACACCGTGACTGTTAAATCTGGTTTTGCTGAAGAAGATGCGGAGCGCTTTTCCATGTGGATAGATTTCAACGATAATGGTTTTTTTGAGGATAGTGAAAGGGTTATTACCTCGGAAGTGATTACTGAAGCTGATACTAAACTTTCATATGAGTTTAGTTTGCCGGCAGATGCTCCATTAGGAGAGCATGTACTCAGGGTAAGAGCCGGAGACGTTAGATATCCTGTGGATATGGAAAATCCAGATGATCTTAATAATCCGTGTCAGGTTATGAAATATGGAACCACTCACGACTATACGATAGCAATCACAGACAGTAAAATGGATATTGAAAATTCCATTTTGAAAGATTCAGAACTCGTTGTGGTTACCGAAGGAGATGATCAATTTCGAATAATTCTCAAAACCTTTATCGAGGAGCCTATGGAAATAAGCGTATATAATATGTTAGGCCAACGAATGGTTTATGGGGAAATGGAAAGGGAAACTTCCCTGGCACAGGAATATGAACTGGACATGTCTTATGCAGCCCGTGGGGTCTATCTTGTGCGTGTGGGAACAGACAAATTTGGTAAGGTTAAAAGATTTATCGTAAAATAATTCATAGAATTCCCGGCTTAAAATGAACGGTATAAGTTGGGAGAAAAAAGATTTTAATGACAATAATTTCCTATAATGTTAACGGCATACGTGCTGCCATCAGAAAAGGTTTTTTAGATTGGGTGCAACAGGCAAATCCGGATGTGGTTTGTCTTCAGGAAATAAAAGCTCAGCCTGAGCAGTTGGATCTTTCAGAATTTGAAAAAGCAGGTTATCCTTATCATTACTGGCATCCTGCCCAGAAAAAAGGCTATAGCGGTGTGGCTATACTCAGTAAATATGAACCCAGTAATATAGAATACGGTACCGGGATCGATTATATGGATTTTGAAGGGAGAACCATTCGTGCCGACTTTGATGATTTTTCGGTAATGAGTCTTTACCTTCCTTCGGGAACCAATATTGCCAGACTGGAGCATAAATTTCAGTTTATGGACGATTTTCAGGAGTATATTAATGAACTTAAAACCAAAATACCTCACCTAATCATCTGCGGCGATTATAATATTTGTCATGAAGCCATAGATATTCACGATCCGGTCCGGCTTAAAACTGTTTCTGGTTTTCTTCCTGAAGAAAGGGCCTGGATTGATGGTTTTATGAAGAACGGATTCATCGATTCCTTCAGGCATTTTAATGATGAACCAGATCATTATTCATGGTGGAGTTACCGGGCAAATGCCAGAAATAATAATAAGGGCTGGCGCATAGATTATAATCTGGTGGCAGAGCCTCTTAAAGATAGATTAAAACGAGCGGTTATTTTACCTGAAGCATACCATAGCGATCATTGCCCCGTTTTAGTAGAAATAGAATAGATCAATTATGAAATTTAAATTAATAGCGGTATTAAGCGTGCTTGTACTTATGAGCTCATGCGTCTCTTCTAAGAAGTATAAGGACCTGGAGAGTAGGAATGCAGATTTGCAAAGAGAAAACAGGCAAATGTCTGGAGATTTGGATAAGTACAAAAAGTCTTCACAAGAACTTGAGAAAGAACTTGCCCGTTTACGTACAGATTATGAAACGATCACCACTGAGCGCAATGATCTAATGCAGAATTTAACTACTCTTAAAAAGAATTATGAGAGCCTTGAAAAGTCTTATGATGCTTTAGCCAAGAATAGTTCTGCCGCGATAGCTGAAAACTCTAAACAGAACAGGGAATTACTCGCACAGCTTGATGAAAAAGAGGCTGCGCTGGCACAGGAAAATAGCCGACTTCTAAAACTGGAGAGAGACCTGGCACTTCGTTCTCAGAGAATCGATGAACTTGAAAAAGTGATCGCGGCAAAAGATGCTAAAATGAATGCCCTTAAAGAAGCGGTCTCTAATGCGCCTGTCTCTTATACACATCT
>JAGXII010000196.1 GCA_024635735.1 Christiangramia sp.
CGGTTTCTATGCAAAGAAACAGTCTGGAAATTGCTGCTGTAGGAGCTTCCTTGCCAGATTTCGATTTCGATCTGAAATTAAATGTTACCGGATTTAAATTTAAAGTTCCGGGACAGCCTACAATTAATGTTAATGGAGGCAGACTTGATGACAGAGCTAAAGCTGCTCTTAGAAGAGCAGGTAGAGGTGAATCTGTTACAATATTTGATATAGAAGCCAGTTTAGCAGGAAACTCAAGCTATAAGCTTAAAAAAGTTGCTCCTGTAATTATTGAGCTAACGAATTAAATTTTTTTACAATGAGCTGGAAAGGATTTTTTGTATATGGTTTTATGATGATGATGGGCGCCGCTTCTTTTGGGCAGTCGAACATCCTGAATGCCGATAAGCCCGAGGATATTGGAAAGAAATCTGAGGCTCAGGCCATGGTAGATATAGAGAATAAACCCCTTGAATACGGGTATGTTGAAGATCGTGACATACTTTGGTCTAAAGGAACCTGGGAAATTATTGATCTTGACGAAAGAGTAAATTTCCCTCTGTATTATCCAATTGATACCAATAATATTGGAACTACACGTAGATCTCTTTATGACGTTCTTATCAAATCTATAAAAGAAGGAAAAATTCAGGATATTTATGCTGATTCCTATTTTACTGAGAAAAGAACCCTAAAAGATATTCGTGCTACTTTATCTAAAATTGATACTACAGACCTTGGTATTGAGCAATACAATGCCGGTGAGGAAGTTGACGCGCAATTCATAGATCGTCGTGATCTTGGGGCTGCAGATATTCAGGAGTATCATGTTCGCGGATTGTGGTATTTTGACAAACGTCAGGCTGAATTGAAATATCGTTTACTTGGTATCGCTCCCGTAGCTCCCGATGTGAACTTCATCGATTCAGGACAAACAGACCTTGTTGAATTATTCTGGGTTTGGTATCCGGATGCGAGAGAGGTGCTTCATGAGGCTGAAGTCTTCACAGGCGGCAATACTTCCCAGACTATCTCTTTTGACCATCTCCTAAACGCAAGAAGGTTTAACGGGGTGATCTATAAAGAAGATAATGTGCAGGGTGACCGTGAAATCGACGAGTATATAGCCGAAAATGCATTTATGCAATTACTGGAATCACAAAGAATAAAAGAACAAATCAGGAACTTCGAACAGGATGTCTGGAGTTACTAATTTGACAATTCTATAAAATATAAAGCGCTCTCATGGGGGCGCTTTTTTTATTTTGAATATTCGAGGTCTGCTTAATACCTTTGGAGTATGTTGGATTATATAGTAGTAGGTCTTGGCTTAAGTGGACTCGCTGTCACAGCTGAGTTAGATAAAAGGAAGCGTGAATTTATAGTTTTTGAGAATAACTCCCAGAAATCATCTTATGTCGCAGGAGGTATTTATAATCCTGTAATTTTAAAACGATTTACTCCTGCCTGGAAGGCCTGTGAACAAATTGATATTGCCATTCCTTTTTATAAGCAGCTCGAGGAAAAGTTCGGAATTAGGATCGTAAATCCCTGGAGTATTTATCGCAGATTTCATTCGGTAGAAGAGCAGAATGACTGGTTTGTAGCTGCCGATAAACCCCGCCTTTCCAGATTCCTGGATCCCGTACTTAAGAAAAATGACAACCCTAATCTTATCGCCAGTTATTCACTGGGTAAAGTATGTGAAACGGGAAATATAGATACCGAATGTCTTCTTGATACTTACCGCGCTTATCTGGATGAAACATATAAACTGAGGCATGAGAGCTTTGATTATGATAATCTGAAATATAATAACGGATATTGGGAATATAACGGACTCCAGTCGAGAAACGTTATTTTCTGTGAAGGTTTTGGTCTGAAAAAAAATCCTTATTTTAATTATTTACCTCTTACGGGAAATAAGGGAGAGTATATCACAATCTATTCGGAAGAGCTCCAGTTGGATTTTGCGGTAAAATCTTCCGTTTTTTTAATGCCTCTGGGGAATAATTTATACAAGGTAGGAGCTACCTATGACAATCATGATAAAAGTCCGGAGCCAACACCCGCCGCAAGGGAAAAACTTATTTCTCAATTAAAGCAGCTTATTCGGTGTGATTTTGAAGTCGTGGACCAGTTGGCAGGAATACGTCCTTCTGTTTCAGACCGGCGTCCTGTGGTGGGCAAACATCCCGAACACGAACATATGTATTGCTGTAATGGCTATGGAAGTCGAGGAGTACTAATCGCTCCAAATATGGCTGCCGAATTACTGGATCATATTGAAAATGATAAAAAGCTGGACCCAGAAACTGACCTGGACAGGTTTACCTCGAAGTATTACAATTCCTGATTAGTTTTCGCCTTGGATTCATCATAACTAAAAAAGAAGTTGATCCAGATATTTCTGGAAAGCCTCATGATGACCGGCATAAAGACTATAAGAGTCCCAATAATTGCAAGAAAGGAACCCAGTACTGTTGAATTCAGAAAGACATAAGCTATGATAAAGGCAGCAACAGCAAATGCGATACCTACTGCATAACTTACATACATGGCGCCATAAAAGAAAGAAGGTTCGATCTTATATTTTGTCCCGCAATTGGAACACCTCTCGTGCATTTTAAAAACCCTATGAAGTTTATAAGGATTACTTTCTATATACATGCTTTCTTCCTGACAAACAGGACATGTGCCGGTTAAAATGCTGTAAATTTTAGTCCCTTTAAGGAATCTCATCTTATTTTTTTTGGACCGTAAATTTAAGCATCTTTGCAAAAAAATCTGCGTTAATGCTTAATATTAATAATCTTTCGGTTTCGTTTGCCGGGGAATATCTTTTTAAAGAAATCAGTTTCCGGTTGGGAGCCGGTGACAGAGTGGGACTTATTGGAAAAAATGGAGCTGGAAAATCTACTTTATTAAAGATCATTTCCGGGGAACAGGAATATGATTCGGGACAGATCGCGAAAGATAAAGAGTTAAAAATTGGCTTTTTGAAGCAGGATCTCGACTTCGAAAAGGGCCGTACAGTTCTTGATGAAGCGCACCAGGCTTTTGAAGAGATCAAATCTCTGGAAGCTAAAATGGCTGAGATCAATGAACAGCTAGCTACCCGTACCGATTATGAAAGTGACGCTTATAGTGAGTTAATTCAGGAACTTAGCGAGATTACCCATCAATATGAAATTATTGGTGGATATAATTATGAGGGAGAAACCGAAAAGGTGCTTCAGGGTCTGGGATTTGAGCGACAGGATTTTAATAAACTTACAGAAACTTTTTCCGGTGGATGGAGAATGAGGATAGAACTCGCCAAATTATTGCTTCAGAGTAATGATATTTTACTGCTGGATGAGCCTACTAACCACCTCGACATCGAGAGTATTATATGGCTGGAGACTTTCCTGAATAATTATGCCGGTTCAGTTATGCTTGTTTCTCACGATAAGATGTTTCTGAATAACGTGACCAACAGGAGTATTGAAATCTCTCTTGGAAGTATTTATGACTACCGTAAACCTTATTCAGAATTTATAGAATTCCGTAAAGAATTAAGGGAGCAGCAACTTGCAGCGCAAAAGAATCAGCAAAAAGAGATCGAGAATACTGAAAAACTTATAGATAAGTTCAGAGCCAAGGCCAGTAAGGCATCCATGGCGCAGTCCCTTATCAAAAGACTTGAAAAGATTGACCGTATTGAGGTTGATGAGGATGACAATGCTGTGATGTCGGTTAATTTCCCGGTTTCGGTGAATCCGGGAAAAGTGGTGATTGAAACGGAGCATCTTGAGAAATCCTATGGAGATAAAAAAGTGCTTAGAGACGTCAATTTACTTATTGAAAGGCAAAGTAAGATCGCTTTTGTGGGACAGAACGGTCAGGGAAAGACCACGCTTGCCAAGATCATTATCGGGGAAATTAAGCATGAGGGAAAACTTAAACTGGGACACAATGTACAGCTAGGTTATTTTGCCCAGAATCAAGCTGATTATCTGGATGGGGAAAAAACGATACTTCAAACCATGGAAGATGCTTCTAATGAAAAGAACCGTACCAAGGTGCGCGATATGCTGGGGTCGTTTCTGTTTCGCGGAGATGAAGTGGAGAAAAAAGTAAAAGTACTTTCCGGAGGGGAGAGAAACCGTCTTGCTCTTTGTAAAATGCTGCTGGAGCCTTTCAATGTCCTAGTAATGGATGAGCCTACCAACCACCTTGACATCAAATCCAAGAATGTATTAAAGGAAGCTCTGAAAAATTTTGAAGGAACGCTGATTATCGTTTCGCACGATCGGGATTTTCTACAGAATTTGACGAGCCGGGTGTATGAATTCAGAAATCATCAGATCACTGAATATCTGGGGGACATAGATTATTACCTTGAGCAGCATAAGATGCAGGATATGCGTGCTGTAGAAAAAAGTGATAAAGAGCGACCAGTGAGAACCAAAGCGGGATCTGCCGAGAAACGCTCTTTTGAAGATCAAAAGGATCTTAAAAGGCTTAAAAACCGGCTCAGCAAGACCGAAGCCAAGATTACCAAACTGGAAAAGGAATTGAAAACTAAAGACAGGGAGCTGGCAGAAAATTATGAGAAAACCATAACGAAACCAGATTTTCTTACCAACTATAACAACTCTAAAAAGAAGCTCGAAAAACTAATGCTCGAGTGGGAAGAACTTCAACTTGACCTGGAAGAAATCAAATAATTTTTTAGATTTTAAGATTATATTAAACCATTAGGCTTTCTAAGAGTCCTATAACCAATATGGAAAAACGTAAGATTATACTCTCGGCACTCGGGATTGTGCTGGTTATCGTAGCTATTTTTGTTGCGAAACTTATAATAGACAGTAATACAAAGGAAAAACCTCCGGTAAAGAAAACAGTTAAAAGTGTTTTTATAGATACTGTTAAAAACAGGACCGTACCTATTGTGCTTCCGGCTAACGGAAACATTACCGCCCTGCATAAACTTGAACTTTATTCTGAAGTTCAGGGGATTTTCAGGTATACAAGCAAGGATTTTCGTCCCGGGATGAAATATAAAAAAGGACAGGTACTTCTGGGTATAGATTCTGAAGAATACAGTGCCACTGTACAATCTTCCAAAAGTGATCTTTACAATAATATTACTTCCATTATGCCCGATTTAAGGCTGGATTATCCCGATGCCTTTAAGAAATGGGAAACCTATCTTCAAAATTTCGACATGACTAAACCGGTGCCTCCACTGCCTGAAACCAGTACAGATCAGGAAAAATATTTTATTACCGGCAGAGGCATTATTTCAGCATACTACAGGGTTAAGAACCTTGAAGAAAGATTATATAAATACACGATTGTAGCTCCTTACGATGGAATACTTACAGAGGCTCTGGTGAACAAAGGAACATTAATAAGGCCAGGTCAAAAACTAGGCGAATTTATTGATCCGAGTGTTTATGAACTGGAGGTTTCTATCGCCAAAAAGTTTAGTGATCTTCTTCAAATTGGAGAAAAGGTAGAGCTTTCAAATCTTGAAGGTTCTAAATCATATCAGGGAACTGTAACCAGGATCAACGGGAAGGTAAATCAGGAGACTCAAAGTATTCGTGTTTTTATTAGAGTAGATAATCCGGAGTTAAGTGAAGGGATGTACCTGGAAGCTAAAATGGATGCTAAAAATGAGAAAAATGCGATTGAAATTCCACGGGAACTACTCGTAGAAAGGTCGAAGGTTTTTGTTGTTCAGGACAGTGTTTTGAATCTGGTAGATGTAGATCCGGTTTATTTCACCAACAATACGGTAGTTATAAAGGGACTGAAAAATGGTACGAGGATACTTTCAGCAAGTGTTCCCGGAGCATATTCCGGGATGCTGGTTAAGGTCGAAGGCCAAAAAGATTTGCTTAAAAAAGAACGGTCTTGAGAAAATTAATCAATTATTTTATCAAGTTTGGGGTTGCCGTTAATGTGGTGATCCTCGCCTTTGTAATCTTCGGAATTATCGGGATTTTAAATATGAAATCCTCTTTCTTTCCTTTACAGGAATCCACCATAATTAATATTAATATCACCTATCCCGGTTCTGCTCCTGAAGAGATTGAAGAAGGGATTATCCTGAAAATTGAAGATAACCTGAAAGGACTTGAAGGAGTTGACAGGATAACTTCCGTAGCGCGTGAAAGTGGAGGTTCTATTACTGTTGAGATCGAGAGGGACGAAGATATTGATGTAATGCTCACCGAGGTAAAAAATGCGGTGGACAGGGTTCCCACATTTCCCGGTGGTATGGAGCCTTTAGTGGTTTCAAAACAGGAATTCATTCGAGAAACTCTCAGTTTCGCGGTGAGTGGAGATAATGTTCCACTGGCCACGCTGAAGCGTATTAGTCAGCAAATAGAGAACGACCTTAGACTGCTGGACGGAGTATCTCAAATTAGTATATCAGGTTTTCCACAGGAGGAAATTGAAATTGCCGTTAGCGAAAATGACCTGTTGGCATACAAACTTACTTTCGAGCAGGTGGCCGATGCGGTCAGGAATTCCAATATTCTTTCTACGGGAGGTACTATTAAAACCGATGCCGAAGATTATCTGATTCGTGCAAATAACAGGGCTTATTACGCCGACGCACTAAACGATATTGTTCTTAAATCCAGTACCACCGGTGAACTGGTTACCCTTGGAGATATTGCCACAGTAAGGGATCAGTTTTCAGAAACTCCCAATGCTTTATATTTCAATGGGAATGTTGCGGTAAATATTTCGGTTAGTAATACCAGCAGCGAAGACCTTCTTGCTACTGCCGAAAAAGTGAATGCTTACATCGAAGATTTCAACAGCAAGAACAGTAATGTTCAGCTGGATGTGGTAAGCGATGCATCCATAACTCTTGGACAGAGAACCCAGCTACTTGTTGCAAACGGGTTTATGGGAATGTTGCTGGTTCTTTTCTTTTTATCATTATTTTTGAATACACGACTTGCCTTCTGGGTAGCCTTCGGATTACCGGTAGCTTTCCTGGGAATGTTCATTTTCGCGGGATCCCTGGGGGTTACTATAAACGTTCTTTCTCTGTTTGGAATGATCATCGTTATAGGTATTCTGGTAGACGACGGGATTGTGATTGCTGAAAATATCTATCAGCATTCTGAAATGGGCAAAAGTCCAATCCGGGCCGCTTTAGACGGGACCATGGAAGTGGTACCGCCTATTTTATCGGCGATTATAACAACGGTTCTCGCCTTTTCCACATTTCTTTTCCTTGATAGCCGAATAGGAGAATTTTTCGGGGAAGTATCAACAGTGGTTATTCTTACCTTGGTAATATCCTTACTGGAAGCACTGATTATTCTTCCCGCCCACGTTGCCTATTCAAAAGCTTTAAGGAAGAGTGAACAAAATGGTCAACCTAAGAAAGGTTTTGCAAAGTTGTTTGAAAAGATGCGAGTGGTTAATAGGATTGGAGATCGCATTATGATTTATATGCGGGACAGGCTTTACAGTCCTGCACTTCGGTTTATTCTTAACCAGCAGGTACTGGCAATTGGAATCCTTTTAACGGTTCTTATACTAACTATTGGTGCTATTGGCGGAAATGTGATAAGAGTGACTCTGTTCCCAAGTATCGCCAGTGACCGGGTGAGTATTGATCTTTTGATGCCGGAAGGGGTGAATCCCGAAAGAACCGATTCTATTATTTCTATGGTGGAAGCAGCGGCCTGGCGTGTAAATGAAGACTATACCGAAAAACAAACCGGAAATAAACAGGTAGTAGAGAATATTATTAAAAGAGTGGGGCCGGGCAATAACAAGGCTTCCCTGCAGGTGAACTTACTTCCGGGGGAAGAAAGAGATTTTGGATCGCCCGAAATTACCAACGCGATTAGGGATGAAGTGGGGCCGGTGTATGGGGTTGAAAACCTCACCTTTGGTTCCGGAGGAAATTTTGGAGGTTTGCCTATTTCAGTTTCTCTTCTCGGAAATAATCTGGATGAACTACAGGCAGCCAAAGAAGAACTAAAAGAAAATTTTGAAAATAATTCCCTTTTAAAAGATGTTACAGATAATGATCCGAAGGGGATTAAGGAGATAAATGTTCAGCTGAAGGATAACGCATATGCGCTTGGGCTGGATCTTGGAGAGGTGATGCGCCAGATAAGAAACGGATTCTTTGGGGCACAGGCACAGCGTTTCCAGAGAGGACAGGATGAAATCAGGGTTTGGGTTCGTTATGATCTTGAAAACCGATCGTCAATTAATGATCTTGATGATATGAGGTTGATAACGCCTTCGGGAGATCGTGTTCCTTTTGACGAGATTGCAAATTATGAGATTGTTCGGGGGACAGAATCTATTAGTCACCTGGATGGAATGCGCGAAATAAGGGTTTCAGCTGATATGGAAGATCCTAATGGCAGTTCCACCGATATCCTTGCCGACATAAGACAAAATGTAGTACCACCAATACTGGAGAAATATCCAAGTCTTTCCGTTTCTTATGAAGGGCAAAACAGGGAAGCATCCAAATTAACGAGTTCTGCTGAAAAGGTATTACCTATAATTCTATTTCTAATCTATGCTACCATAGCATTTACTTTCAGAAGTTACAGTCAGCCATTATTACTTATGGTCATGATCCCTTTCAGTATTATAGGAGTAGCCTGGGGTCACTGGATACACGGTTTTCCTATTAATGTTCTTTCAGCTTTAGGAATTATAGCGCTGGTGGGTATTATGGTAAACGACGGGCTTGTGCTCATTGGAAAATACAATAGCTTCCTGCGGGAAGGAATGGATTTTAAAAAGGCACTTTATGAAGCCGGAAGATCACGTTTTAGAGCAATTTTCCTAACCTCGCTTACTACTGTCGCTGGTTTGGCACCATTGCTTTTAGAAAAGAGCAGGCAGGCGCAATTTTTAAAACCTATGGCTATTTCAATATCTTATGGAATCGCCATTGCCACCTTGTTAACCCTCTTGTTATTACCATTATTACTGTCGGTAAGCAATAGTATTAAGGTGGGAAGTAAATGGCTTAGAACAGGCAGCAAACCTAGCCGTGAAGAAATGGAAAGAGCAATTAAAGAGAAAAATGAAGAAGAAGCGCATGCAGAGAAAGAGTAGAATTATTTTTATCCTTGGCATTCTGTTTGTTTCTGTGGCGTGGTCCCAGGAACCACTTCTTACAAAAGAAGAAGCTATCAGCCGGGCACTGGAAGAGAACTTTGGAATTCGTCTCGCACGAAACGATGTTGAAATTGCCGACAATAATCAGAGTATTCTTAATTCCGGATACCTGCCTTCTCTCACAGGAAGAGCGGGAGCAAATTATGATATTAACGATAGGCTTACAGAACCCGAGAACGACGATCCCCTGGAACAAAATGGCATTGAGAGCAATCAATATAACGCCTCGATAAATCTTAACTATACCTTGTTTGATGGTTTGGGCCGTTTGTACAATTACAAAAGCCTGAAAGAGCAATATGATCTTTCTCAGCTTGATGCGAGGGAAACTATCGAGAATACCATTTTACAAATCCTGAGTGTCTATTATGAAGTGGCCAGGCTTACTGAGAACAAGGATGTATTACAGGAAACCCTGGAAATTTCCAAGAATCGTGTCACCCGGGCGCAATATCAATTTGACTATGGCCAGGCTAACAGGCTTGTGTTGCTGAATGCAAGGGTAGACGTGAATAATGACAGTATAGCGCTTATAGAGGTCCAGCAACAGCTTAAAAACACCAAAAGAGACCTGAATGTATTGCTCAATCGGGAAATATCTGAAAATAGGTTTGTAGTAGATACTACAGTTAATTTTCTTTCGGGCCTCGAGCTTGAAGGGTATCTTGATAAAGCTGAAGCGAATAATGTCTCCTTACTTCAAATTGAAAAGAATCTGAATATTAGTGAATACGATATAAAGATTAGTAAATCGGGATATTTACCTGCTATTGGCCTGAACGGATCTTACGGCTGGAATAAAAACAGGAGTGCGGCCTCTGCATTTTTTCCTGGTTCCACAACAACCACAGATGGACTTTCAGCAGGTGTAAGTCTGGTGTGGGATATATTCGATACCGGAAAAACTAGCGTGCAAATCCAGAATGCCAAAATAAGGTATCAGAATCAGGAGATTATTAAAAATCAAATAGAGCAGGAAGTTAAACGGGATATTGCGAATGCCTTCGGAAATTATCAGAATAAACTTTATATTCTGAAGGTTCAGCAGGAGAATGTAGCTACGAACCTCAATAATTTTAATCGTTCTGAAGAGCAGTATAAACTTGGTAGAATCACTTCAATAGAATTTCGCCAGGCGCAGATCAATTTACTTGATGCCCGTACCAGCCGTAATCTGGCAAAATATGATGCTAAACTGGCTGAACTTCAATTATTACAACTTACCGGGCAGCTGCTGAATGTAGAATTGTAATTATGTACGAACATTTTTTTCAATGCCCCTATTGCTGGGAAGAAATCTCGGTACTATTAGATCCTTCAATTTCAAACCAGACTTATATTGAAGATTGTGAGGTATGTTGCCGGCCTATAGAATTCCACGTGGGATTCCAGGATAATGAACTTACTTTGTTTGAAGCCAATAGTTTAGAGCAATAAAAAGCATTTTTAAACTGGGAACTTATTATAAAAAGTTTTAAATTCAGGTTTTCAGTGTATGGCAATAAGTTTTGAATTAGCGGGTCACGTTTTAGGACTAATGATAGATAGGGATATAACCAAAAGTTATCTTGATGAAATTCATTTCCTTATCGAAGAAAAGTTAAAAGAAAATGATACCATCAATCTATTTTGTGAAATCATGCCGAATAATGAGGTGCCCTTAAAATTGCTTTTGGAAAACATCAAATTTAAGTATGACCATTCAGACCAGATAAATAAAATTGCGTTCGTCACAGATTTGGGCTGGGTAAGAGGTATTATGGAACTGGATAATTTCTTTGTTGCAACAGAAGTAAGGACTTTTGATCTGAAAGACAGGCTTGAAGCTATTCAATGGATTTCGTAATAAATTTTTCCCGAAAAAGTTTGGTTTAATATTAAAATCTATATTATATTTGCCGTCCAATATCGCGGGATGAGTTAATGCTTTGGCAGGCTCAAAATAAAGACTGCACATCGGGATTATAACCCGAGACTTTGAAAAATATTGGAATGACATATCGCGGGATAGAGCAGTAGGTAGCTCGTCGGGCTCATAACCCGAAGGTCACTGGTTCGAGTCCAGTTCCCGCTACTAAGTTTATAAACCCCTGATTTTCAGGGGTTTTTTTATGTAAAAAACTGAAATGGGTCAAAATTGGGCCAAACCAATTTTGAACTTTCTCAGCTATGATCTCAATACGTTGAAAATCAAAGCATTTCGGATTATTAAAATTACTAATAATCACCATATTAGCCTTAATCAAGGATGTTTCCCGCTACTTACCTTATGTAATCGTTTGATTATCAGTTTTTTTTATTTTTTTTAATTGCTATTTGGGTCAACCTGAATCTTATTTTGGTGAATGAATTACTAATGGCTGTTATGTAAGCCATCAATAAAATTGAATTGGCTATAGCGAAAAAGACTGTTCATTAGAAAGAAAATATTTACCTTGAACGTCAAATCAATCTTGAGCTAATAATGTCGCGATCCCTACTGCGCAAACTGACATTATTTTAGGCGTTAATACCTTTATTATATTATTATGAACCGACCACAAACGATTCAGATATTTCTTCCAGATGGATCACCAAGAAGCGTGAAAATAGCTGAAATCACTAATAGGGTAGTTAAAGCTATTCTTGTTCCAAGAAATAAATTAGAATATATTTCCAATCGTAAAGAATTAAAAAATGTAGGTATATATTTTTTATTCGGTGAACTGGCAGAAAAAGCCAAGCCTATTGCCTACATCGGTGAAGCAGAAGATTGCCTTGATCGACTTAAACAACACAATCGAACAAAAGAATTTTGGAATTACGCTGTAGTTATGGTTTCCAAAATAAATGCTTTTACTAAATCTCATGCTAAATATTTGGAACATATAGCTATAGATCAAGCTAAAGAATCTAGTCGGTATGAAACTGAAAACTTAACAGCCCCAAGTAAACCATTTGTTACTGAATCTATGGAGGCTGATCTGCTTGATAGCTTTGATACTATAAAAATTTTACTTTCTACTCTTGGTTTTCCAATTTATGATAAGATTGGAAAAGAACAATTAAAATCAAAAGAATTACTCATTTTAACCGGTAGAGGTGTAAAAGCCGAGGGTGATTTAATAGATGATGGATTTGTGGTATTTAAGGGTTCTTTAGCCAAGAAAGAAACAACACCTTCATGCCACGAATATCTGATAAATCTTAGGCAAAAATTATTTAAAAATGAGATTATAGCTGAGAAAAACGGCCAATATGTATTCGTGCAGGATTATGTTTTTGGCTCACCAAGCACTGCAGGTGGAGTTGTTCTTGGTAGATCAACAAATGGCTGGAAAAA
>JAGXII010000197.1 GCA_024635735.1 Christiangramia sp.
TCACAGTTAGGCTCAAAATTACTGTTTTTTCAATATTATTGCCCAAAGCAATGACCAATATGGTCAGATCTCATACTGAAGCGAATAAAATCCACCCCAAACCATTAGGGTTTCAAAACCCTTGAACACTTACCTTTTCACCTTTAATTAACAGGACTTGAGCGTTGCTTATAGGATATAGGTCTAACTCAGATCCGTATTTTGAAATTATTTTCTCCACGGTCTTCTTAAATGGAAAATTCGTATGATGGGGCAAGGGGTATACCTTTGTCATATTCAATGCTGAGAAATCGTGCAGGTCCCTGGCCTTGGTGTGGTCGTCCATGCTGCTGGCATAGGTGATATCGGGTGCCATTATCATTGAGCCGGCAGACTCGCCAATGTACAGTTTCCCTGAATGGATTTGGTCCATGATAAGCTTGTCAGCCTTCGTGCGTCTCAACTCCTGAAGCAAGAAAAAGGTGTTGCCGCCTGAAATGTATATGTAATGGTTTTGCTGAAGTTTGTCAGTTATTTCCCCAGGTGTTGCTATGGATATTTCTAACTCATCAATGGCTAGTCCTAGTTTTTCGAGCGCTTTTTTGCCAGCCCCGACATAAAATTTCACCTTCTCTGGAATGCTTGCGGTGGGAATAAAGGTTATGGTTTTTCCTTTTAGGTCTTCCTCGGCAAAATCGACCAGCAGACTTGCTACGTCTTTAAAGGACGATGCTAAAAACATTTTTTTCATTTTCTGCCTTTATAATGATTAATTATTGCAAAGCTACTTTGCTTTTAAGACGGATAATTGTAGAAATCGGTCGTTTGGGTTTTTAAAAAGCTGTCCAGGAGATTTGTCTGTATATTTCTTAATCTCCTTGATGTAATGCGCCTGGTCTGTAAAGGCCTGTTCAGGATAAAGTTTGCCTGCAACAATGCCCGGGTAGGATGCATTACAACGAACGATATTAATAAACGTTTTTAAGGAAAAGCCAAATTGCGTATTGAAATAGCGGTTTATTTGCCGACTGCTCCAGCCTACCCTTTGGGATAATTCGCTAACAGTCTGAAATTCCTCACTATAAATAATATGGAAAAGTTTAAGCTTACGATTGTCTATTTTGGGTTGCTCGTTTAAGAGTCCGGTCATGGTCTCGGATAAATCAGAAGCAAATCCTTCAAATTCAGTACATTTTGATTTGTGTATGTCCCAAAAGTCCTTGGGAAGGATGGTCATGCTATTGAGGAGTGCTTTCAGTCCAGTTTTTAACAGGTATTCAGAGGCTAGTATTTTGAAACGAACGGCTAACAGGGTGGTTCCTTTCGTAACTGTTATATTTATTGGCTTGGTCCAAATCCCCGTCAGATAAATATTTTGCAATTCATTGTTCTCAAAATCAACCACTAAATCAAAGCAAGCATCAGGTATAAGGGTGTATTCGACATCTTCACCCGAGTGATCATATCTCCAAAAGCATTTGACAAAAGCTTTTAAACTTTCATTTGGGTATATTTCTTTGTAATCCATTGCTAAGGTTCGTATTATCATATAAGTACAGTTCTGGCAAATCTGTTTGGTCACATAATAAATCTACAATTAGATGGTCTAAAGTCAAATGCGAGAATTTATATCCATTTTTTCAACCACGCTAGTTAATAAGGCAAGGTAGAAAAAAGCCCTTTTCTACAAGCGCTGTTTGTTTTAGCCCAATTTTATCCAACGGTTAAGAGATACCCATTGTACGGGTTCTCTTTGCTCATCAATAAAACGGTAAATAAATGGCGTAAATCATTTCAAGATACTGAGAAGCAGTTTTTATTCTATTTTTAAATGCTTTTTTATGGATGCAAATAATTTTTCTTTATTTATCGGTTTGGATATAAAGTCATCGCAACCATGTCTTAATGCCCGTTGTTTATCTGATTCTGTAGAGTAGGCAGTTTGGGCAATAATTGGCAGATTTGGAAATTTTGATTTGATCTTTTCTGTTGCCTCATGTCCGTTCATTACAGGCATTTTTATGTCCATTAAAACAAGGTCGATGTTTTCGTTTTTCATGCAAATATCAAAAGCTTCTTTGCCGTTTAGAGCATGGATAAGCTGGTAGTTTTGAGGTGATTTTGCTTCAAATAGGGCTTCGATGAATAAGTAGTTAACTTCTTCATCCTCAGCAATAAGTATTGTATAGTTCTTATCTGGTCTTGAATGCTCAGTTTTGTTTTTTAAATTGGTTGCATGGCTTTTGTTGGCCGCTTTGTAAGGTAAGGTAACATAAAAAACTGAACCCTGGCCTTTTTTCGATTCCAGAGAAATATCCCCACCTAAGAGGTGTGCGTTTTCTTTTGATATCGACAGGCCTAATCCCAAACCACCATGCTTACTGGATATTTCTTTATCTTCCTGCGAGAATCGATCAAAGATGATTTGATGGTTTTTAGGGGAAATGCCAATACCTGTATCTTTAACATATAGTTTCAATCGTTCGTTTTCAATGAAATATCCAAATTCAACAAATCCTTCATTCGTAAATTTCAAAGCATTTTCTAAAAGGTTGCTAACAATTTTATTCAGTCTTGTTTTGTCTGAAATTATATAGCTTTGGTCATCATGGAACCCTTTTTTTAGGTACAATGGAATGTTTCGTTCTTTGGACTTCAGGTCGAAAATTGAAAAAAGCTCCATTAAAAAATCATTCAGGCTGAATTCTGTTTCATATGATTTTTCTTGTTTGGTTTCCAAGGTTGATATTTCAAGCAGGTCATCAATGATACGTAGTAGCTGGTGACTGCTGTTTTGGACAATTTTGGAGTAATATTTTCTTCTTTCATCAGATAAGCCTGGTTCATCCAGCATGTCAGAAAAACCGATAATGCCGTTCATTGGTGTGCGTATCTCGTGCGACATGTTGTTGAGGAATTCTGTTTTCAGGCGGTCGCTTTCTTCGGCTTTTTCTTTGGCCGAAACCAACTCTTCCAGCATCTTTTTTCTTTCGGAGATGTCTTCCTGAATACTTACAAAATTTGTTATAGCTGCCTTGCTATTAACAATGGGGGATATAACCGTTTTTACCCAGAATAAATCTCCGTTTTTCTTCTTATTGAGTATTTCTCCTTCCCAGTCCTTGCCCGAAAGAATGGTATTCCAAAGCTTCTGGAAAAATGTTGTGGATTGATGGCCGGATTCTAAAAAATGGGGGGTATTGCCCTTTGCCTCTTGAAAAGAATAGCCTGTTAATTTTGTGAAAAATGGGTTGACATATTCGATAATGCCTTCTCTGTTGGTTATCACGACAGAGACCGAACTTTGTTCAACAGCTCTGGAGAGTTTATTGGTTTTCTCTTCACTGCGTTGCCGATCGATAAACATACTTAATTCATGGGCTACCAATTCCATGATTTCAATGCTCCTTTGGTCATAAATGTCGGGGTTGTTGTAGTTTTGAACCACAACGACCCCTAAAATGGTGTCTTCTACTTTTAAGGGAACGCCAATCCAGGCTTCAGCAGAGGTTCCGAATAGCTCAATGATTCCCTCATTATGTAAGCGCATGATCTCGTTCTTTCGCAACAGTACTGGTTGGTTTTGTTTGATAACATAGCCTGTAAGAGATTTTTCTGCGGGCCATTCGGGTATTTGCTCCTTCTCATTTTCATCTACATTTGCCCTCATGATGCCAGTTTCTCCATCATAGAAGGCAATTAAGATGTTTTTTGCATCAATAATCTTATTCAGTTCATTTTTGAAAGAATTTAACAGCTCATTAAGATCTTTTGTGGTAATGGTTGCCCGGGCAATTTTGTACTGTAATTGATTTAAAGCCTCTGCATTTTTAATTTTGCTAAGGTCAAGATCCACACAAAACAATTCAGGCCTGCTGCCTTCTTTATTAAGGATAGTATGGCTGGAAAAGACTGGTACCCGCAATCCATCTTTTTTTAAAAGAGATAACTCAGATGGTGGGATGGCTATTCGGGTTTTGGACATGTTACGGATCTCTTCTGCTACTCTTTCCTGCATTTCAGGAGGGATGATGAGATCGAGGATGTTTTGGCCGATGGCTTCTTCGTTGGTATAGCCGTAAAGCTTCTCAGAAGCTTCATTCCAGTAAATGACCGTACCATCCATTTGGTAACCCTGTACCGATATAGAAGGGATATCCTGAAGCAAACTGCGGAAACGGTTTTCACTTTCCTTTATTGCTGCCTCTGCTTCTTTGCGTTCTTTAATGTTCCGGGCCACAATCTGAATTCCCTTAATTGCTCCGTTCTCGGTAATCTCAGATGTGTTGAGTTCAAAAGGAGTAACTTTTCCGGATTTATTGACAATTCCAACTTCAAAGGGCGCTTTGATATTCTCTCCCCTTAGCCGTTTTTGAATACGATGCATCGCTACATTATAAGACTCCGGGGTGAGTATCTTCTGAATGTTAAGACCTTCTATTTCGTCTTTTTTATAACCTGTTTCGTCTTCAATTATTCGACTCATATAAGTGATCCTACCTTGCAAATCCATGATGGCGATTACGTCCGAGGTATTCTCTGCCAGACTGCGGAATTTTTCTTCGCTCGCCCGAAGTGCTTCCGCTGTTTTTTGATAATAGGCTTTTACCTCCACTTCTTCCAGTGCCTGCTTCACGGCCAGAGGCAGTTTTTCGAGTTTATCTTTAGAAATATAGTTAACAGCACCCAGCTTAAGCAATTCAACGGCAGTTTCTTCACCGATGGTGCCTGATACGCAGATGAATGGCGTCTTGGGGCAAAGCTCCCGGCTAATTTGTAATGCCCTGAATCCATCAAAACCCGATAGTTTAAAATCAGCCAGGATGAGGTCGAAATTATTCTTGCGCAGTGCAGCAGTGAAGCCTGCTTCCTTTTCAACATGGGTTACATCCGGGCAAAAACCCGCTTTTGATAACTGCTCGTGAATTAATTCCAGATCCCTGATTGAATCCTCCAGGACAAGGATTTTAAGCTCAGAACTTTCGGTATCGGTTTTTGTCTTCATCGTTTATTCCATTGGAGGTTCTTCGTTTAGCATGCCCCAAAACACGCCAATGTGCTTTACGGCATCCAAAAAATCCTTGAAATCTACTGGTTTCACCACATAGGCATTTACGCCAAGGGCATAGCATTTCTTCAGGTCGGGTTCCTCGCGTGAAGCTGTGAGCATCACTACGGGAAGCATTTTTAAATTGGCATCGTTTCGGATGGCTTCCAGAACTTCAATGCCATCCATGCGGGGCATTTTAATATCAAGCAGCAGAACAACAGGATTTCCCTTTTTTCGGTTCCTGAACCGACCTTCATAATTCAGGTATTCCAAAACTTCCACCCCGTCCTTAACATAAACTACATGGTTGGCCAGTTTGTGCTCCTTCAATGCCTCAATGGTAAGTTCTGCATCCCTCGGATCGTCCTCGGCTAACAATATGGTTTTTAACTCATTCATAATTGTAATTGTTAGGCTTTTTGTCTTTCGATTTTTTTAAGGTCTTTAAGCGTAAAGATGTTGATGTTAGGCTGGTTTCGGCAACGAAAAATTAAATACAGCTCCTTTACCTGTTTCCGCTTCGGCCCATACCCGCCCGTTATGTTTATGAATAATGCGTTGCACATTGGCCAGGCCAATGCCCGTGCCTTCAAATTCGGCTCTGGAGTGGAGCCGCTGAAAAACGCCAAATAGTTTGTGCGCATATTTCATATCGAATCCTACCCCGTTGTCACGAACGTAAAATACGAAATCTTTCTCTTCCTCAAAAAATCCAATCGATATTTCTGCTTTTTGGGTGTTCCTTGTATATTTAACCGCGTTATCAAGTAGGTTAGCCCAAACTTGTTTAAGCAAGGGATAATCGCCAAATACCTGTGGTAATTCCTCTACTTTCCAGGTGACTTCTCTTTTTCCGATATCATGGTTTACACTTTCAAGTACCTCTTTTACCAGGGCATTCATTTCTATCTTAACTTTCCGTACCTCCTTGCGGCCTGTTCTTGAGAACTGTAACAATTCATCGATGAGTGTACCCATTTGCCTGGCAGCATCTGTAACAGTAGTCAGGTAATACTGCGCCTTCTCAGGCAGATCGGCACGGAATTTTTCATTCAGCAGATCTACATAACCATTGATATGGCGCAAGGGCGCCCGCAGGTCGTGGGAAACGGAATAAGAAAAAGCCTCCAGTTCTTTGTTTGATGCTTCGAGCTGTGAGGTGCGCTTAACTACCCGTCGTTCCAGTTCCTGGTTCAGTTTCAGGATTTCCTTCTCTGTGGTTTTACGGCTTATGATTTCACCTATCAGATTGGCAGAAACTTGCAGCCGCTCTTTGGCCATTTCAATGATATAGGTCGGACGGGACTCATATTCCTTTGCCTTTTTGAGTAACTCATCCAATGGAACCTTGTATTTTTTAGCTATATCACTTAGTTTTTGTTGGTCCTGGGGAGGATCCCCATAACCGAAGTTAATGGCTCCGATAACTTCCTTCCCGGCAACAATTGGTACGGCATAAAGATGGATTCCACCCTGACATTCGATATCTACAGGCTGACCAGATGTCATTGCCGGCAGGGATGCTTCCTTCCAACAGCTTTCGTGACAAAGCCATTGGCCGCAATCCATAGCCTCTTTATTGTTGTTCGTGTTGCACAATTGGCGGGAAGCCTGATCCAGGAAGCGACACCAGCCGGAGGCAAAAATGCCCAGCGCATAATCGCCGTTCTTTTCATAAATGGCTGATGATGTTTCCAATAAGCTTAAAGAATCGATCAGTATATCCTCAAGAACATTTTTGCCGACCGCATCAAGAATCAACCCATTCGTATTTAGCTCCGAAAGATCGCCATAAAGTGGCATCTGGTCACTTTTTACGGCTGTCGTCTTTTTGCTGAGCATCCATTCAATGCGATGTAAGGCTTCTTCTGTCTGCTTGCGTTCGGTGATATTGCGACCTACCCCTATGATTTCTTTTACCTTTCCATCTTTATCCAGAATCGCAGTGTCGCTCCAAGCCAGCCATACCCATCCCTTTTTTGTTAAGGCACGCTGTTCTATGTAGGCGGTATAGGGTGGTAGATGAAGTTCTTTCATGGCTAATTCCGTAGCTTTCTGATCCTCTTCATGAACCAGTGGCAAGAATTTCTTGCCCAGTAATTCTTCTTCAGTGCTTCCAAACATCTCACAGTAAGACGGGCTTGCGTACAAAATCTTACCTTGGTTATCCACTTTTACTATTAAATCAGTCTGATTTTCAACTAATATTCTATATTTTTCCTCGCTGTCCCGAAGGGTTTCTTCCATCTGTTTACGCTCGGTAATGTCCTGGATCGCTCCATGCATTCTGATGGGTTGTCCTTTTTCATCGAATTCAAGTTCTCCTGTACCTTGAACCCACCGTTCGGCACCATCATTGATGCGAATTATTTTATATTCATGATTAAAAGATTTTTTCTTTTTTATAACAGAAGCATGGTAAGCGATCATTTTTTCCCGGTAGTCAGGATGAATAAACCCAGCCCAACCCTCAATGGTATGTGGATAGCTTTGGTCTATACCAAATATTTTGTAAAATTCAGGCGAGCATACCCAAGAACTCTTATTTAAATCGCTTTCAATCAGATTTGTTGAATAAGAACATATATGTGCCACAGATTGCGAACTGCGCATCATTTCTTCTCGTTCCTCAATTTCATGATACAACTCGGTTTGTTCCAGTTTCCCCAAGGTCATTTCACTAATAATCGTTGTCATGTTCAGCAAAAAATCGATGGCCACATCGACTTTTTCCTTTGAAACGACAGGTACTTCAGTGAGCGCTTCCAGATATTTTTTTTCATCGAACCCATATTTATTTGCTTGCTTTTTAAAAAAAACAAGTTTGGGTTCCTCAAAAAAGAATTGTCCGGTAAACAGATTGGCAATATGCGTTCCGTTGATGACTAAAGGTACCACCACATCAATAAGACCGTTTAAACATTTATAGGAATAAAACTTTTCACCTTCTGCCATTTTGCCCGATAGCTCGGTATCGCTTATGCTGCATTTTTTGGCTGTCTCGGGATTGGCACGGTGAAATTCGGTACACACTTGTCTCCAGCCCGATTTAGACAAAACATTTCCTTCAAGGTCCAAAATCGCAGTTACAAAACCAGTTGTTTTGTTGAAACCTTCGAGCAGAGTGTCCACTTTCTCAAAGTCGATTAATTTCAGAATTCTTGTTTCCATGTTCGTTGCTTATTGAGAGAAGTATTCAAAAAAAAGGCCCTCAGAAAAATGGCAGGACTCATCTGGCCGGGTGTGACGGTTGGGGCTTCTTAAATCATTGACTATAAATTTAGTAATTTTGCTTACATTCAAAGTAGTGTTTTGCTTCTTTTTGCATCATTAAAGAAGCCGTATTAAATTCTGGCACAAATGCATCAGTCTGTTTCTTTTGCTTTGCTATAACCAGATGCGGGTATTTAAATCCAGATCTTCAACTACGCTTGTTAACAAATCAAGGTGGATATAATTTTTTCGGATAAATTCCTTCTCTGTTATTGATTTGAAGAGGCGAGGTTCAAATAGATTTACTTCTGATTCAATAGATATGTAGAGGTATTTGTCAATAAAGGAAAAAGATACTGCTGTGTTCAGTTTGTTTTTATAGTCCAACATTTTTTCCATCAGAGCCGGAGTCAACTTAAAGCGTGCCTCTATCTGGTTCTCAGCAATTACTATAAAATTTTTATTGAATTCAAGATTCTCCAGTTTAACATATTCCGCATCTTTCATGTCGCCAAAAAAGTTCAGTTTCGCCTTTCTAAATAAAGTGTGGTTTTTCCGATTGGTGATTACTGTCTTGGTAGTGAATCGTTTATTGAATAGAACAGCAATAAAAACACCTTTAAAAGTGGGGTTTTGGTTGTTTAAATGATAGGTTTCTATTTCAGACAGACAAACATCTGTTTTGCCCATTCTGCATTCGATAAAATCTTCTCCCAAATGTTTATATACATAGTTGCTGATTAAGAGACTTTTTCTTAACAAATGGATACTTATGCGTTGGTTGGGAATGTACCTTACGTCATCGAAGAAGTAGTCTAATAAGCCAAAAATGGCTACCTTTTTAAATTGGGGCCTCAAATCTTGTTTTGCGTTGTGGATATTTTCCATATCCTTGCCCACGCAAAACAAAGTAAACAATAAAAAAATCGCCAGGGAGACATACAATTCTAGATATATAACCAGAACCATTAGTCCCAAAGAAATAAAACCAAAAGTCCTCCATTTTTGAATCGCCCCGGCTCTTTTTTTTCTAATGAACTCTACTGATTGAAGGTCGGGAAGGATTTTCGCATAAATTTCATCAAAATTTTTCTCTTGCGGTTTCATAGTTTGGGTTAAGGAGGTTTTCAGGGAATGTGTATGACTTCTGCAATTAATTATTGCTTCTCAGAAACTCATTTAATGCCGCCGAAGGCACCAAAGCACATGTTCTTATGGAGGATTTCCACTTTTCTAAATCCAACCTGCTTCATAAGGTCTAATTGGTAATTCATCGATCTTGGCGAGTCTTCTTTCTCAACATAATCCAAGACTTTTTTTCGATACTCTTTTCCTCCCACTGTTTCCAGATAATCGCCATATCTTTCCCAAGTATAATGGTTAAGTATTTCGGAATCCTGAGTGATTAAGTCTGAGATCATTAAGCAACCACCTGGCCTCAGCAAGCTATATAGTTTTTCGAAAGTTGTTTCCCAGTCCTTATCGTCTCTTAAGTGATGTAATACGGCACCTGCCAGAATAATGTCATAGTGGTTTTCCGACAACCCAACTTCTCTAATATCGCCATGAAAAACGGTCA
>JAGXII010000198.1 GCA_024635735.1 Christiangramia sp.
GATCCCTAACAATAAACTATTGCTGGACCATCATCTGGATGGTGCAATTGAAGCGGAAGCAGATGCGATCTGTGATGGTGAAGATGTTTATATCATCGGGATCATGGAACATATTGAGCCTTGCGGAATCCACTCTGGAGACTCAAATGCCTTGCTGCCTCCATTTAACCTTGGAGACCTGGTGATGCAACAGATAAAGGATCACACCCGTAAGATCGCGCTGGCATTAAATACGGTAGGTCTTATTAATATCCAGTTTGCGATCAAAGATGATAAGGTTTATATCATTGAAGCAAACCCGAGAGCTTCCAGAACAGTACCATTTATCGCAAAGGCATATAAAGAACCTTATGTGAATTATGCGACGAAAGTCATGCTTGGAGAAAAGAAGATCAAAGACTTCAAGTTTAACCCTCAACTGGAGGGGTATGCGATCAAGCAACCGGTTTTCTCCTTTAATAAATTCCAGAAAGTGAATAAGCAGTTAGGTCCGGAAATGAAGAGTACCGGGGAAAGCATTCTGTTTATTGATAGCTTAAAAGACGATGAATTTTATGACCTGTACTCCAGAAGAAAAATGTACTTAAGTAAATAATTAAGATAAATTCGAATAAAAAGTCATTTCAATCGAAATGACTTTTTATTTTTTAAGTTAGTTTGAATATGAAGGAACTGATTTTAATAATAGGAGGTTTATATGGAGGCTTAGCGGTTGTTTTTGGAGCATTTGGCGCACACGCCTTAAAGCGTTCTTTTAATGACGATCAGTTAAAAAGTTTTGAAACGGCTGTAAAATATCAAATGTATCATGCCTTAATAATTATCATTTCGGGAATTACTTTTCCATTTTTGGAATCCCTTCAGGTAATTATGGCCTGGTGTTTTATAATGGGAGTATTTCTGTTTTCCTTTAGTATTTATGCTTTAACGTGGAGTTCTTCGAGAGGTAGAAAGCTCAAATTTCTAGGTCCGGTAACACCGCTAGGAGGATTATTGCTGGTAATTGGGTGGATCCTTTTTACGATCAATGCAGCTTCAATAGCGCCTTTTCTCAATCCTTAATATGTACAGGAAACTCGTTCAAGCAGTATATCTGTATTTAATTTTAAGGAGTTCCGGTTTTTAAATTCTGTTTTTTCTGACTTTTGGATAACAGGACCATATCCTTCAATGAGACCTGAATCTGTTTTTACGAAGAAAATTTCTCGTATAGAGGAGGTGCCTTCAGCTTGAAAATTATAATCAGCAAACAAACTATCACCACTCATTTTTCCACGAAAAGTACCCTGATTACGGTCTTTTTGATAAAGCGAATAGGTAAGATCTCCCTGGACTTCGGCGCCATTTATTTTAAGCTTTAAAAAAATAGAGTCTTTATCCTGAATGTACTGGTAACATTCGATCTCTATTTTCGGAATTTCAACAATCTCAGCTGTTTCCGATTTTGTCTCCATAGCCTTTTTTTGCTGGTCTTTACACGCTGTAAAGCTCAAAAACAAAAGTGGCAGGATGAGAAGATTTCTTTTCATGAGGAAATAAACTTACCAAAAAACTATTTATTATTCTATAATTCTTTTACGATATTTTTCAGCATACCAGGCTATAAGAATAAGCTGCAAAGAGTGATACATCATAATAGGCAGAAGTAAAAGGCCTGAATTTGCTGAATTTCCAAAAATCACCCTTAGCATAACGGTGCCGTGAACCAGGGACTTTTTTGTTCCGCAGAACTGAGCGGTGATCCTGTCTTCTATTTTTAATCCTATTTGTTTGCAGAAAATTGTAAGACCAAAATATATAATAAAGAATATCGCTACGACGAGGCCGGTTAATTTTACAATTCCAATTAAGGCTATTGAATTAAAAATATTGGAGGTAAAAGAATCGCTAAAACTGGAGTAAATAATTAGAATAATTATGCTCTTGTCAAATAGACTAATCTGTTTGCTGTGCTTTCTCGCGTAATCACCAAATAATTTTTGAAGTAATAATCCAATGGACAGGGGAAGCACAATTTGAAGAAAGAGTTTTTCCAGAACGATCAAAAAATCGAAATCGGCAGTTTTCCCCAGAATGAATCCCAGCCATAAAGGCGTGGCGAAAATCCCTATTAGGCCCGAAAGACTGGCATTGAAAATTGCCGCGGGAACATTTCCTCTGGCAAGCGAGACCATCACCACCGATGATGAAACCGTGGAGGGTAAAGTTCCAAAGAAGAATAGGGCTATCCAAAGTTCAGATTTTATTCCCTCTTCAAAAATTGGCATTGTGGCCAGGCAGAGTAAAGGGAATACGATAAAAGTAGTGATATGGATGATGATATGAATCCTGTAATTCAAAACACCTGCCTTGAATTCAGCCGGCGATAATTTAAGGCCGTAGAAAAGAAAAATTAATCCAATTCCAATATCGGTAATTGTTTTTAAAGGCAGTAATTCTGTGCCTTCAGGGAAAATATAACCTATCCCTATGGCAATGAATATTGCTAATATGAAGCCGTTAAACTTCAAGAATCAAGCTGAATTTTTGCTTTGTGATCCTCCAGAATATGAAGGTATTGTTCCGAAGAAAAATCGGTTTCATGGAATTCCTGGATCCTATGTTTCTTCATTTTACGCCGCTTGATACTTTTAGCAAAACGGCGAATTTCGTTTTTATTTTTTAGAATTAGGCCGGGCACCTCAATGGCATTGCCTTCCTGATCCTTAGCTACCATGGTGAAATAAGAAGAATTACAATGTTTTTTATCGCCGTTCTGAATATTTTCGGCCTCCACACGTATACCAATTACCATTGAACTATGGCCTACATAATTAACCGAAGCTTTCATGGTAACCAGTTCGCCAATCTCTATTGGTTTAAGGAAATCCACGGTATCTACGCTCGCGGTTACGCAATAAGCCCTGGAATGCTTGGACGCACAGGCAAATGCGATCTGGTCCAGAAGCGATAAAATATAACCACCATGAATTTTTCCATTAAAATTTGAATGGGAGGGAAGCATTAATTCTGAAATATCTACCTGGCTGTCTTCTACTTTTTTATAATCTGTTTGCATGGCTATTTTCTAAAATGCGGACTTTCGGATTTTTCGACTTCTGTGATAAAATATTTGGTGTCTCCCCAGAAAAAGAAAGTATCAAAACGCTCCACATAGGTAAGGCGCACATAATTTCCTTCGTATTCCTGTAATTTTTTGATCACGTCATTATTTTGATCGAGTACTGAAAACTCGAATATCTGTGCTCCGCTAATTCCCTGGCTTATTTCACCTTCCCAGGTCTTTGAAATTACTCCTTTTTTACTGAATTTTATGAGTTCACCGCTTCTGGTACCTTCACTATAAGGCACAAAATAGATAAAGGCATAATAGAGCAACCAAAGTATAAAAATCCCTCCAAGGATATATAGTAGCGTTTTTTTCATTTTAAATGTTTTTGTAAACCAGATTAAGAAAATCTTCTAATTTCGAAGGTTCCAGCCAGCGCATAACGATCACCATATTGTTTTTTTGATCAACTATGATAAAATTACCTCCAAAACCAGCGGCGTAAAAAATATTGGAATCAATAATCTCCATATTTCGGTCGCCTTCTGAATTCAGCCACCACATATATCCGTAATTGGGATTAGGAGCAGAGGGCTGCATGGCTTCCGTAATAAGTTTTTTTGAAATCAGTGTTTTGCCATTCCACTTTCCGTTGTTCATAAAAAGAAGACCGAATCTGGCCATGTCTTCAGTATTTATAAACATTCCGCCACCTGAATGCCCGCCGCCGCTAACAGATTGCATTTTAAGACCGTCTATTGTTGTCCAGGAATTTTCATACCCATACCAACTCCAGCTTTGAGAAGCATGGATAGGGTCCATTATATTCTCTTTGAGTACTTTCGGCAATGGATTTCTGAAAACATTTAAAAGCGAATAAGCTAAAACGTTCACCCGTACATCATTGTATTTGAAAAAAGTTCCCGGTTCGTGTAACTTTCTGGATCTCCAATCATCTATTGTTTGATCTTGTGGAGGCCTGTCGGCCCAGTCGAAACCACCCCAAAGTTGCCCGCTCCAGTCAGAATTCTGTTGAAGTAAATTTTTCCAGGTGATCTTTGAATTATGTTCCCCTTCAAAAGTGTCGTCCCAGACATAATTCACCACTGGCTCATCAAAACCGGTAATTAAATTCCAGTCCCTCGCTATAAGAGCAGTGGTGGAAAGAAAGCTTTTGGTAACACTAAAGGTCATATCAACCCTTTTGGTATCGCCCCATTTCGCGATAATATAACCATCTTTTAATATCATTCCCGCAGGACCACCTCTTCGTTTTGTGGGGCCAAGTATTGAATGATATGGTTCCTGCTGAAAACCTTTTAAAATGGCCTGTCTCAAATCCCTCGATTCCGAATATTCATTGGATTTAGCAAATTCAACTGCTTCAGAAAAATTCAAATCATACTCTGAAGCTGCTTTTTCCTGCCATTCCCCGGCAGGAGGGAAATAAATTTCCTGAGCGTTTAGCCCGTAAATAAAAAAAAGTAAGAATAAGGTGCTTAAAAAAGTAGTGTTTTTCATCTAAGGTTTAGAGTTTCGTTTTCTGATTCTTCCTGTACTTCGTCTTCATCCAGATCTTCAGCGCGATTAAGTAATTTCTGGTCGAGCTGTTTACTAGCTTTAGCCCCAAGTTTTTTGAGTTTTTCTACTCTTCTTATGAGATTTCCTTTGCCGGTCAACTTTTTCATTGCTCCCTCATAAGAATTCTGAACAGTCCCTATCTGTCTTCCTATTTTCAATAATTCATCGGTGAGATTGGTGAACGAATCGTATAAAGCACCAGCCTGTGTAGCGATCTGAATCGCATTCTGCTTTTGCTTCTCATTCTGCCACATACTGTCGATGGTTTTTAAAACCGCAAGCAGCGTGGTAGGTGTTACAATGATGATATTTTTTTCAAAGGCATCACTATATAGACCCGGATATTCGTTGGAGGCAATAGCGAAAGCCGATTCTATTGGAATAAAAAGCAGCACAAAATCAGGGCTTTCCATTTGATAAAGCGAATGGTAATTCTTATTTCCCAATTCGTTAACCCTGTTTCTAACCGAAATAAGATGATTTTTTAAATGTACTTTTTTGTTATCCTCATCGGATTCGTTAATGTAGCGCTCGTAGGCATTCAATGAAACTTTTGAATCCACCACCATTTTTTTATCGCCTGGTAAATGGATGATTACATCGGGCATTACTCTTTTGCCTTCCTCAGTATTAAAGCTCTGCTGAACAAAATATTCACTGTCTTTCTGGAGTCCGCTTCGTTCCAGAACTCTTTCAAGCACCATTTCACCCCAGTTACCCTGCATTTTGGTGTCACCTTTCAGGGCTTTTGTAAGGTTGTTGGCATCTTCGCTAATTTTGAGACTCTGTTCGTTTAGGAATTTTAATTTTTCTCCCAGCTCCGCATGTCTTTTTACCGATTCTGAATCGCTCTTATTTACTTTTTCTTCAAATTCTTTGATCTTTTTTTGAAGAGGATCCAGTATACCTTCGATATTCTGTTTATTGAGGTTGGTGAATTTTTCCGATTTCTGATCGAGAATTTTATTGGCAAGATTTTCAAATTCCTTGGTGAATTTTTCCTGTATCTTTTCTACTTCGGCTTTTTGCTCTTCATTTTTTTGCTGAAGATTTTCGAATTCTGAAATCTTACGGGTTAGTTCAAGGCTTATATGATCCTTCTCTTTTCTGATTTCTTCCCGCTCTCTTTCAATCTTTTCAATATCAGAATTAGCTTCATTTTTATATTGCTGAAGCTCTAATTTGTGATTTTCTAAATCACTGTCCATTTGTTTTTTAAGTTCTTCTATTTGTACTGATAGTTGATCATTTCTTTCTTCAAGTCTGCCGGTCTCATTTTTAGACTTTAAACCCGATATGAGTTTGCCTATATAAATTCCGATTCCTAAGGCAACTATAAAAATTAAAGTAATGAAAAGATAATCGTTCATGAAATTGGCGGTTTTTCCAAAGATACTTATTTAAGAATTTTATAGAAGGGCCCGCGTGAAAATTTGAGATTCTTTCCTATTTTATTTTAAAACTGGAAGATTCCTTGTCAAAATAAATAAGATGGCTGGGGAAAAGATCATTAAACGCTTCTGAACTGATAAGATCTGATGGTTTTCCAAAAATGGCCTTTTTGTCCTTTAAGATAAGGAGTTTATCACAGAGCTGCAGGGCCAGGTTTATTTCGTGAGAAGCGAAAAGGATCGCTTTATTTGTTTCTCGGCTAAGTTGTTGCAACAATTTCAACACATAAGCCTTATGATAAAGATCAAGGTGAGTGGTGGGTTCGTCCAGAATAATTAGTGAAGTATCCTGAGCTAAGGCCCGGGCGATAAGTACTTTTTGAAACTGGCCATCACTTAGTTCATGACATTTTTTATCTTTTATCTCCTCAATATTTACAAGCTGAATTGCATGCATTATTTTTTTGAGGTCATTTTTAGTAAGTCTTCCTATCCAGTTCGTATAGGGCTGTCGTCCAAGAGCAACAAGTTCTATAACGCTTAGATTCTTAGATAAGGTTTGTTCTGTGAGTACTAAACTTATCTTCTTCGCAAGTTCTGAAGGATCGGTTTTAGAAAGTTTATTATTAGATATAAACACCTCACCTTCAATAATATGGTTTATTCCACTTAAAGTTTTTAGTAAGGTTGATTTACCGGCGCCATTAATCCCGATTACAGCGATTAATTCTCCTTCTTTTATTTCCATATCAATTTCTGAAGCGACGATCTGAACCTCCTTTTTCTTCCGGTAACCTATACTGAGGTTAGCGGTTTTAAGGACAATATTTGAAGTTTTTGCGCTCACTTAAAAATTGAATTTTCTTTTTCTCACCAGGAGCCAGATTACAACCGGGGCTCCTATAAGTGAAGTTATTGCATTTATAGGTAAACTGAATTCGCTTCCGGGTAATTGCGCGATGATATCACAAAGCAGCATCAATATAGCTCCTCCAAATATAACTGCCGGAACTAATGTCACGTGATTTGCCGATGGAATAATTTGTCTTACCAGGTGAGGAACGGCCAAGCCTACAAAGGCGATGGGCCCCGCAAAAGCTGTTATGCTTCCCGCTAAAAGAGAGGTCGCGATAATGATCATAAACCTGTTCTTTCTAATATTTGTACCCAGGCTGCGCGCATATTGTTCTCCCAGTAACAGGGAATTTAAATTTTTGATACTTCCAATACTTATTAAAATTCCAATAATCCAAAAGAGGCCAAGTATCAAAACTTCATTCCAGCTAAGATTTCCTAAACTACCATAAGACCAGAAAACGTATTGCTGTAGTTGTGATGCCGGACTAAAATAGGCGAGGACGCTTACAATAGCCGCTGTAAAGCTCGCAAACATCAAACCTATAATAAGTATAGCCATAGTATCCCTTAAGCGGATAGAAGCGAGGATAACAGCAAACAGCACCAGTAAACTGCCCAGGCTCGAGGCGATAACTAATGTCCATCCCGATAAAAAAATAGCAGCAAAGGAAGCACCAAAAATAGAGGCACCCATAAAAACAATCGCAACACCAAGACTGGCACCACTGCTTAAACCAAGAACATAAGGCCCCGCAAGGGGATTCCGGAAAAGAGTTTGCATTAAAAGTCCGCTTACGGCGAGTCCAGATCCGGTAATAATTGCTGTAATTGCCTTAGGTAACCGGTAATTAAGAATAATGTATCGCCAGGTGTCTTTATCCACTTCCAGACCAAGCAGTGAAGATGTGACTTCTGAAATTGGAATATTCACCGATCCTAAGCTAATATTGAATAAACCTGTGAGTATTACCGCCAGGAACATTAAGAGAAGCGCGAAAGTATATTTTTTCTGACTCAGCATTAATTAAGCGGTTTATAAAACACCGGTTCATAATTTTTTAAAAGTTGTGGATGAAATATAGAAATAAGATCTTTCAGAATTAGATCTGGTCTTTGAGGACCGAGCTCATAAAAGATAATTCCACCGGTCTCGCCCGTGGAAAGACTTACACTAAAAACCTTCTCTTCCCTTACCGCTTTAAATCTTTTGTAATGCTCAGATTCATTGATAAGCTGCTCATAAGAAATGAACTGTCCGGAACTCACCCAGTATTCGGCATCCTCAGCCTTTTCCAGGACACTTTCAAAAGCCAGCGATAAACTGCCATCTCCATTAGTGTCTGAATACAAATAATCGGCATTTGCGTCTTCAATAAACTGGGCCTGCCATGAATTCCCATAAGGCATATACCATTTATCATTATACATGGAACCTGCAATAACAGTGGGCTTTTCGCTACTTGTTTTAGCGAGTTGCTTAGCTGCTATGTATTCCTCTTTTATATCATTGAAAATTGTTCTGGCTTCTTTCTGTTTTCCGAGTAAAGCTCCGAAAAATTTTATCCATTCAGCTTTTCCTAAAGGAGTGGCTTCAGTCCAGTCACCGTTATAAATTACAGGAATTCCTGTTTTTTGAATGGTTTCAAAGCTTTTATTTGAAGCATTAATTGCAAATCCCACAACCACATCGGGTGACAGGTCTATCAAAACTTCGGTATTGATATTTTCATTCTGGCCTAATTCTGAAATTGAACCATCATTGATCAATTTTCTGGTCTTTTCAGAAGAAATATAATTGAGACCGGGAAATCCAACCAGGGTCTTTTCCTCATTCAAAGCTTCCAAAGCAGGAATATGGGTGGTAGAAGTAACTACTATGCTTTTTACCGGAATTTCAACTTTTTGATCATACTGAAGGTTTTCAGGGACCTTAGCATCTTTTTCTGAAAGCAAATAGACAAAAGGATCTTCGGCTTCCGGCCAGGGAGTATTTACCTTTAAAATACTGTAATTGTCGAAATTGGTAATGCTGAAGCCTTTTGCATTTTCAATCTCAACTTTCTCACCTTTCTGAATTTCAGAAGATTTAGGCTCTGCAGAATTTTTGCATGAAGAAAGGATCGTAAGAAGTAAAATGAAAACTATTCTTTTCAAAACCGGTTGTTTGGATTTCAAAAGTAAGATTATTTAACTTTTTGATCTTATCACTAAACAAATTTGTTTATTTTCGCATTGAAATTTTGGTTCAACGTCGATTTATTTCTGCGTGGATTAAAAGGGAATCAGGAGAATTTGAAGTTAGAAGTACGAAGGTAGAAATACGAAGTACTCAATTCAAATTCTGAAGTAGATTACAAAGGAGAAACTAATTCTAAATTCGTACTTCCCAAATCTAACTTCAAATAAGCCTGAGCTGTTCCCGCAACTGTAAGCTTTGTCCGCCTCTGGCGGATGGCTGCAATAATTCTTCAAACCACTGTTCGTATTAGGCGAACGGGAAGGTTAATTGCAGTACGCGAGCCAGGAGACCTGCCTGAATTTCAACCAGTATCGAGTGACTTTCGGGATAAAGGTCGGCAGATTATGAACAGAAAAATTTACCCTTTTATTTTCCTTTTTTATTGCTGCTTTAGTGCGGTCTCTCAAAACAATTCCATTAACTGGCTTGATGAAGTTCGTTTAAGCGATGTAAAACTGAAGCAAAACTCAGAAGGCCAGTTTGTAAAAGAGCTGGATGATTCATTAATTCAGCAAAGTGAGCCATTGCTTACTTCTTTGCTGAAATTTAATTCTCCTTTCTTTTTTCGTGAAAATGGTTACGGAATGGTTTCCTCGGCCTCAGTGCGTGGAACAGGAGCTTCCCAGACCGCAGTTGTTTGGAATGGGATTAATATCAATTCACAATTTACAGGACAGACCGATTTCAATACCATTAACACCCGGGTTTTTGAAAATATCAGTTTAAAGCCTGGCGGCGGAAGTGTGGTGTATGGCAGTGGAGCCATTGGCGGAACCATTCATTTAAATAATGATTTCAGTTTTGATTCCAGGTCGAAGAATTCTCTTCAAATAGGATATGGTAGTTTTGATACCTATCAGGCAGCATATAATGGAAACTTTTCCACTGAAAAGACAAGTGTAAATATTGGTATCGCCGGAATAAGTTCAGAAAATGATTATAAATATACACGAACTGAGAAGCGCAATGAAAATGGTGATTTTTATAATGTTTCGCTGAATGCTTCGATAGCCAGATGGATTGATGATAGTAATATCCTGAAATTTTATTCAAATTATTATAAGGGAGATCGCGGATTTTCAGGGACTTTAAATCTTCCCTCGAACAGTAAATATGAAGATCGAAACTCAAGGAACCTTCTGGAATGGAAATCATTTCTGGGGAATTTCATCAGCAGCCTAAAGCTTGCCTGGTTACAGGAAGAGTTTAAATATTACGAGAATCAGGATTCTGATAATTTCAGTTTTGGGGATGCTAAAACCGGAATTGTAAAATATGATCTTGGTTATGAGTTTTCTTCAGATATGAAACTAAATTTTATTGCAGACTATAGCAATATCAAAGGAGAAGGTTCAGGAATTGAAAATGACGAACGAAAAGTTGGTGGGTTTTCGGCTCTCTGGAGTCATCATATTGACAAATTTAGTTACCAGTTAAGCCTCAGGCAGGAGATAGCCAGTAATTATAATTCTCCTTTACTATTTTCAGCTGGAGGGAGCTATCAATTTTCTGAAAACTATCTTTTACGAATAAATTCTTCACGGAATTTTAGAATTCCCACTTTCAATGACCTTTTCTGGCAGGCAGGCGGAAATAAGCTACTGAAGCCGGAAACTTCGCTTCAGGGTGAAATTGGAAATGAATTCACTTTTGACAATTTTCAGATAAATCTTACCGCATACTATATAAATATTGATGATTTGATTCGCTGGATTCCCGGTGAAGACGAACTTTGGCGACCAGTAAACACTACTAATGTCCATAATTACGGAATCGAAGCCTTTGCCGGCTGGACAACAAATATTGGTGACAATCCACTAAATATAAGCGGGAATTATGCTTTTACCAGATCTATAGATCAGGAAACCGAAAAACAGCTTATTTACACGCCCCAGCATAAAATAAGCTTAACTGCAGGATATAAAATCGAAGATTTTTATATTCAGCTTCAGTCCCTTTATAATGGAAGTATTTATACTTCATCAGATAATAATTACAAACTCGATTCCTATAAACTGGTGAATCTGGGAGTTGGTTATAGCATTTCTAAAAAACCTGAAATCCTGCTGGATTTTCAAATTAATAATCTTTTCAACGAGAACTATCAAAGTCTGCCTTCGCGAATTATGCCGGGAAGGTCTTATAAATCTTCACTAATAATCAAATTTTAACTATGAACTACAAACACCTAATCTTTTTATTTATCGCAACATGTTTCTTTTCATGTGAAAAAGAAGAGACTCCTAATCCTGAACCCGAAGTGGAAGCCGCATACGAATCGGGGCTATTCGTTTTAAACGAAGGTAATTTTGGTTCGGCGAATGCTTCAGTAAGTTTTATAGATGAAGTGAATGGAGTAGAGGAGTCGGGAATTTTCAGTAATATCAATGGATATGAACTGGGAGATACTGCACAGAGCATCGAAATGTATGAGGAGTTAGCTATTATAATTCTGAATGTTTCAAATAAGGTTGAGATCGTAAATAGAAATACGTTTGAAAGTATGGGCAGTATTACTTCAAATCTTCAGAATCCAAGGTATGCTGAAGTATTGGGAGATAAGATATATATCACTAACTGGGGCGACGGGATGGATCCGGAAGATGATTTTGTTGCAGTATTCAGTCTTGCCGACTTCTCCTTTCTAGAGTCAGTTTCTGTAGCGGAAGGGCCGGAAAAACTGCTTGCTGTAGATAATAAGTTATACGTAGCCCATAAGGGAGGGTTCTCCTATAGTAATATTATATCAGTTATAGATACCGGCTCCAATAACGTGCAAGCGGAAATTGAAGTAGGGGATTTGCCAAACTCCATCGCTCTTAGCGGAAATGATCTTTGGGTGCTCTCAGCCGGGAAACCATCTTATGCAGATACAGAAACAGCCGGGAAATTATCTAAGCTCAATACAACGA
>JAGXII010000199.1 GCA_024635735.1 Christiangramia sp.
GCGTAGTTTTCATCATCAATCAATTGGTATTCAGGGGCTACTTCAGGTGGCCCCTGAATACCAATTGATTGATGATGAAAACTACGCAGACATTCATGATCTTTCCGGCTATAATTCGCAGTATGGTGCAGAGAACCCGAAAGAACTTCAGGACTGGCAAAAAACCGGTGCAGATTATGCTATGCACATTGCTGACAGCACACAAAAATTATTACACCCTGTTGGAGAATGGAATTCTTCAACAATTGTATTTACCCCTGAAAAAGTGGAGCATTGGCTCAACGGAAAAAAAATAGCGGAGTTCGTTCCATGGTCAGAAGATTGGCAAAAAAAGAAAAATTCAGGTAAATGGGATAATGCACCAGATTACGGTAAGTTCAAATCTGGATATATTGGTCTGCAGGACCACGCTAGCCCAATTTGGTTCAGAAACATTAAAATCAAAAAGCTGTAATCTGATGAAAAAAAGAGAATTTTTAAAAATTACTGGACTTGCTTCAACAGGAATCTTAATTTTACCCAGTCTTTCCTGGGCAAAACCTGCAGCCCACAACAGATTGAGAACAGCACACATTGGTGTTGGGAATATGGGATTAAACGACCTGAAAGCGATAGCCTCTCACAATCTTGTGGATGTCGTAGCTCTTTGTGACGTTGATTCAAATTATTTAGCCAATGCCCAGGCCATGCATCCTAAAGCAAAAACATTTTCAGATTATAGAGTCATGTTACAGGTAATGGAAGATGAGATAGATGCTGTTATAGTTTCTACACCAGATCATACCCATGCTCCTGCCTCGATAATGGCTATGAATATGAATAAACCTGTATATTGTCAGAAACCATTAGCTCACCTAGTATCTGAGGCTCGTGCAATGAATAGCCTGGCAACAGAAAAGAATCTGGTTACCCAAATGGGGATTCAGGTACATTCTTTTTATGATTATAAACTGGCAACTTTATTAATTCAATCAGGTATCATAGGTAAAGTACATACGGTTAGAGCATGGTCTCCTAAAAATTGGGGATATGATGGTCCGGCTCCAAAGGGTATAGATCCTGTTCCGGAAGATTTGGATTGGAATTTATGGTTAGGTACTTCTAAAGTAAAAGGCTATAAGGAAGGTTTATATCATCCCGGTAACTGGCGAAAACTGCTGGATTATGGGTGCGGCACATTAGGTGATATGGGTGTTCACATTTTCGATACTCCCTATAATGCTCTACAACTGGACCTTCCTCTCACTGTCAAAAATGATTGTAGGGAACCAAACGGATTCTCATATCCTGAAAAAAACAAGGTGACCTATGAATTTCCAGGCACACCATATACAACAGAAAGACTTAAATGGGTATGGTATGATGGTCAGGGAGCACCGGAAGATCACGAAGACCTGATACTACCTGAAAATGGTAAAAGCAAAGCTTCAGAAGTTAAAAAGAAAAAGAAGAGCGATGCCGGGGACATTTCGCTAGATGCAAAAATTGCTGAAAAAGGTCAGCTTCCTGATCAGGGAGCCATGTTTATCGGTGAAAAAGGCCGCTTGTTGCTTCCTCATTTCATGCAATTACCATCGAAGATCTTAAACGGTAAATATGTGGATATTTCTGATGAAATCGCTAAGATTTCCAAAGAAAATAAATTAGGTGAACCTATTAGAAATTATGAATCTGAAGGGCCTAAGCATTATCATCAATTCGTAGAAGCTTGCCTTGGCAGGGAAAAATGTTCTGCTCCCTTTTCATATGCAGCTCGTCTAACAGAAACCATTCTTTTAGGAGTTATTGCAGGAAGGTTCCCAAACCAGACATTACATTGGAATAGTAAGACTGAAAAATTCACTGAAGAGGAAGCCAATGCATTTTTAGCAGCGTCTTATTGGGAATTCTAAATTGAAGAATGAGGATAGAATTTTGGTAATATGAATTCCCTAATATTCGCTAAAATGAAAAAAAGCAACGAATTTTATAAGGGTTTCAAAACAATATTCTTCCAATAAATTTTAATACCACCTCCTGAATGAATTTGAAGAGCGATCTTTCCTGTCGCCTCTCCAATTTTATCGTCTTGAAAATTAACCATTTCATGTCCGTTAAGCCATGTGATCACATGGTCATCTACAACCCTAAGTTTAATGGTATTCCACTCACCGAATTTTAAAAATGAATCTTTGGCAGCATCCGGCTGAACAAGCCAGCCTCTACCATAAGATTCATAGATTCCTCCAGTATGTTTGCTAGGTGGAGCTACCTCTGCCTGCCATCCCTTAATTTTTGTTCCTTGAATACTGGACCTGAAAAAAATGCCACTATTACCATTCGCTTCCTGCTTAAAATCGGCTGTTAATTCAAAATTCTTATAGTAATTTTCCGTAGCTAGATAACCGTATTCCGCCTCTGGCCCGCTTTCTGAAATCAATAAACCATCTTCCACGTACCATTTTTCTGATCCATAATTAATCCAACCGTCCAGGTTTTTTCCGTTAAAAAGAATTTCCTGCTGAGATTTACAACTGCTTAATAGAAAGAGAAAACCAAGAAAAATAGAAAGTTTTAATTTCATGATGGATAAATATAAATTAGGTTATCGAAAATAAGCAAATTCTTGCCATAACAATAAAATTTACGTACACGAAAAAGAAGTCTAACCTTAAAAAGATCTTTTTTATTACCAATTAATAGCTTCTTTTCTATTTTTTATTAAGTATTCATTAGCCTTGCTGAAATGTTTGTTACCAAACCAGTAACCTCGATTAGCACTTAAGGGAGAAGGATGGCCGCTTGTTAGAATAAGGTGTTTGGAAGAATCTATTAGCTTTGCCTTTTTCTTTGCGTAGCCTCCCCAAAGTAAAAAAACAACGTTCTCTTTATCTTCAGAAACAGTGCGAATTACATGATCTGTAAAAGTTTCCCAGCCTTTATTTTGATGTGAACCTGCCTGATGGGCTCTCACCGTCAAAGTGGCATTAAGTAGCAGTACGCCCTGATCTGCCCATCTTTCCAGATTTCCGGTTTCCGGGATCTTTTTACCAAGGTCGTTTTCAATCTCTTTAAAAATATTAATTAATGAAGGAGGAAACTGTATCCCGTCTTTTACAGAAAAACAAAGTCCATTTGCCTGCCCAGGCCCATGGTAAGGATCCTGACCAAGAATGACCACTTTGGTATCTTCAAAATTTGAATGATCAAAAGCTGCGAAAATATCCTTCCCCGGAGGAAAACATTTGTTTTCGTCATATTGCTCTTTTATATAGGCGGTAAGGCTTTTGAAGTAATCTTTTTCAAATTCCTGTTCCAGTTCTTTTTTCCAGCTTTGGTGTATTCTAACGTTCATGAGAATTAAGTAACTTTGCGGGACCTCAAAAGTAGGGAAAAATTGATATGATTAAAATTAGTTCCAAGAGCCTTGAAGATCTTGAGTTTCCGGTTGTATGTAATCAAATTAGTGAATTATGCATAACAGGACAGGGAAAGGAAAAAGCTCTTAATATACATCCATATAAAAATTACAAACAAACGGTTTTCGGATTGAATCAAACCAACGAGTATTTCAATTCAAAAACGCAGGATCAGCCTATACCAAATCATGGATTTGATTCTATCCAACCCGAAATAAAACTTCTTGGCGTTGAAGGTTCAGTAATAGAAATAGGGGGATTTCGGAAAATGTCGGCTATTACAGAAACTGTGAATACCCATTTAAAATATTTCAAAAAGTATTCTGCAGTATATCCTATTTTAGCTGAAACTGTTTCCCATCTTGAGTATGACACAAGTCTTACAGACAGGATAAATGGCGTTATAGATCGTTTTGGGGAAATGAAAAATGATGCTTCTCCCCTGCTTCAAAATCTTCGAAGATCTATTAATTCTGTAAAAGGAAAGATTAACTCCAGTTTTAGTTCAGCGCTTACCACTTATCAATCCTATGGTTATCTGGATGAAATCAAGGAAAGTGTGGTTGAAAATGTAAGAGTCCTTGCTGTAAAGGCAATGCACCGGAGAAAAGTTAAGGGGGGCATTATGGGGAATTCCAAAACCGGAAGCATTGTATATATTCAGCCCGAAGCGACTTATACATTTACACGGGAATTAAATAACCTCGAATATGAAGAAAAGGAAGAGGTAAAAAGAATTCTAAAGGAGCTTACAGAATTTTCACGGCCATACCGGGAAACACTCAGGGATTATCAGGAACTTTTAAGTGATATAGATGTTATAGCCGCTAAATCGAAGTATGCTGAAAAGATCAACGGCGTTTTACCTAAAATCACCAAAGAAAGGGAGCTTCAGCTAAGAGAGGCTTTTCATCCGCTTCTCTATTTAAGTAATAAGAGAAAGGGAGAAAAAACATTTTCTCAAAGCATAGAGCTTGGTCCAAATAACCGCATTATGGTTATCTCCGGTCCTAATGCCGGAGGTAAAAGTATTACCTTAAAAACTATAGGTTTACTGCAGATAATGCTTCAAAGCGGAATGCTAATTCCTGTTCACGAATACAGTAGAATGTGCCTTTTTGATAAGATCCTTACAGATATAGGTGATAATCAATCTATCGAAAATCATTTAAGCACCTACAGTTACCGCCTGAAGAATATGAATTATTTTTTGCGGAAATGTGATGATAAAACATTGTTTCTTATTGATGAATTTGGAACCGGAAGTGATCCCGAATTAGGTGGTGCCCTGGCTGAAACCTTTCTGGAGGTATTCTATGAAAAGCATTCCTACGGAATATTGACCACACATTACGCAAATTTAAAAAAGCTGGCCAATGAATTGCCCGATATGAGCAATGCCAATATGATGTTCGATAACCGCACCCTTGAACCGGTCTACAAACTTCAGGTGGGCGAAGCCGGTAGCTCTTTTACTTTTGAAGTGGCTCAAAAGAATGGAATTCCCTATAGTTTAATAAATCGCTCTAAAAAGAAAGTTGAACGCGGAAAAATAAGGTTCGACAGAAGTATTGCAAAACTTCAGAAGGAACGATCAGAACTGCGCAAAACAACCGATTCGCTTAAGACCAAAGAAGAAAAAGCAGCAGAGCAAAAAGATAAACTGGAGGAAATCAATTCAAAAGTACAGCATAAACTTGAAAGTTATCAGGAACTCTATGACTCTAATCAGAGGCTTATTTACTTGGGACAGAAGATCAATGACCTGAGCGAAAAATATTTCAATAACAAGAAAAAGAGAGAGCTTATTGGTGAATTTCTTAAGATCGTGGAGATTGAGAATTCAAAACGGAAAAAAGAAAGCACTAAGATTCAAAAAGCTAAAAAGGCTAAGGAACTCCAATTGAAAAAAGAAGTTCAGAAAAAGATAGAACCTATTCGCGAAAAGAAAAAAGTAGAGAAAAAGAAAGAGGAAGAAATAAAGAAAAAAGAAGCGAATAAACCGAAGGCAAAACTAAAGATAGGTGACAGAGTTCGGCTGGAAGATGGCAAAGCGGTGGGGTCTATAGACACGATAGAAAAAGGAAAAGCCATTGTTAACTATGGAATGTTTACTACTTCTGTCGCCTTAGATCAACTGGAACTGGTACAGGCCGCTAAAAAATAATTATGGAACTACCTGAAAATAAAAAGATCATTCTTTTTGACGGCGTTTGCAATTTGTGCAACGCTGCAGTGCAGTTTATCATACAGCATGATAAAAAAGATGTTTTCCGGTTTGCTTCCCTTCAAAGTGAAACAGGACAGAAACTTGTTGAAGAACGAGGACTGGATCCCTTAGAAATAGACTCTATCATGCTAATAGAACCTGGCCGGGTGTATTACCGGAAGTCGACGGCTGCACTGGAAATATCTAGAGATCTTTCGGGGGCTTACAAATTCCTGAAACACTTTCGGATTATTCCGGAAGGTCTAAGAGACAGCATCTATGATTTTATAGCGTATAATCGCTACAAATGGTTTGGAAAAAAGGAACAGTGTATGATTCCGACTCCAGAGTTAAAGGCTAAATTTCTGGATTAAGCTTTTTCTGCTACCTCCTCTTCAGGATGATATTCATCGTCCCATTCCTTCACATTGGGAGGGCCCATCATATCAACCGATTTTGCCACCATTAACGAAACAGCTGCATCACCGGTAACATTTACCGTAGTCCTGCACATATCCAGAGGGCGGTCGATTGCGAAGATCAAAGCTAGTCCGGCTTCAGGAATCCCAGCCTGTGCAAGCACGATTACAAGCATTACCATACCAGCACCAGGTACGGCTGCAGATCCTATAGAAGCAAGTGTTGCCGTAGCAATGATTCCCATCTGAGCTCCAAGACTAAGGTCCATTCCAAAAGCCTGTGCGATAAATACAGCGGCAACTGCCTGATAGAGGCTGGTCCCATCCATATTAATTGTAGCTCCAATAGGTAATACAAAACTGGATACTTCCTTGTGGACTCCCATATGCTCTTCTACCCTTTCCATGGTCACGGGCAGCGTCGCTGCACTTGAACTTGTTGAAAACGCGAGCAGTTGTGCAGGTGCGATTCCATTTAAGAAGAAAGAAGGTGTGTTTTTCGTGAAAACCCATACGAGTAAAATATAAACCCCTATCATTATAGCTAGACCAAGAAGAACTGTAAGCGCGTAAAGGGCTAAAGCGGCGAATAAATCGGTACTTGGAGATTCCACAACCAGTGCAGCGAGTAATGCGAAAACACCATAAGGTGCCGTAAGCATTATAAGATCTATAAGTTTCAGAATTACTTCATTAAAGCCATCGAAAAAGTCTTTTACAGGTTTGGCAGTTTTTTCAGGGATTAGTATCAATCCAATTCCGAAGAAAATAGCAAAGAAAATTACCTGAAGCATATTACCATTATCACTGGCAGCCCCAAAAATATTACTGGGAACCAGATCTTCAAGTGCCTGTAGAGGGCCGGCATCCTTCTGTTTCTGAGCGTCAGAGATTCTTATTGAGGCATCCCCTTCATAACTGGAGATAAGATCACTACGGGTTTCCTCAGAGATCGTCCTTCCGGGGCCAATGAGATTTACCAGCACAAGACCTATAGAAACCGCAATTACTGTGGTTGCAATATAGGTAGCAATGGTTCTCGTCCCCATTTTTGATAATTTCGAAATATCTTTAAGATCTGAGATCCCTTTAATAAGAGAAGCCAGGATCAAGGGCACTGCAATAAGCTTTAAAGCATTTATAAAAATGTTTCCAAAGGGTTTTATCCAGTCACTTACGAAATCTGCACCCCAGCTAAAATTGGTCATGATAAGGGCGAAGAGTACTCCGGCAAGCATTCCTAATAAAATCTGCCAATGCAGCGCAAGTTTTTTCATTTTATGATATTTCTAAAATTAGATTTTCGAAGTTTTATTCTGTAAAAAATAATCGGCAAGCACAAGCGCGGCCATAGCCTCAACTATAGGGACTGCTCTTGGAACCACACAGGGATCGTGTCTTCCTTTACCCTGCATTTCCACCTCTTCTCCTTTAGAATTAATGGTAGCCTGTTTTTGCATTAAAGTGGCAACGGGTTTAAAGGCTACTTTAAAATAAATATCCATGCCGTTTGAGATACCTCCCTGAATACCTCCGCTTAGATTTGTTTTGGTTGTGCCATCTTTATTAAAATGGTCGTTATGTTCGCTTCCGCGCATTTTGGTTCCTTCAAAACCACTACCATATTCAAAACCTTTTACAGCATTTATAGACAGCATGGCTTTGCCCAGTTCAGCATGAAGTTTATCAAATACCGGTTCACCGAGGCCTTTTGGTACATTTTTAATTATACACTGAACGGTTCCCCCAACGGTATCTCCTTCAGAACGGATTTCTTTAATATACTTTTCCATTTCTGAAGCTGTTTCGGCATCCGGACAACGTACAGGATTCTTTTCAATTTCTGAAAAATCCAGTTCATCAAAGCCCCTTTTCAATTCCAGTTTTCCTACTGAAGATACAAAGGCATTGATCTGCACTTTTTCAAGTAGCTGTTTTGCAATACTTCCTGCCACTACTCTACTTGCAGTTTCCCGGGCTGAAGATCTTCCTCCTCCACGATAATCACGAATTCCGTATTTTTCGTCATAGGTATAATCGGCATGCGAAGGACGGTAAGTATCTTTTATATGAGAATAGTCTTTAGACTTCTGGTTAGCGTTCTTTATAACAAAACCAATAGGAGTACCTGTAGCCTTACCTTCAAAAATCCCAGAAAGAAATTCAACGGTATCAGGTTCTTTTCTTTGAGTGACAATTGAAGACTGACCAGGTCGCCTGCGATCCAGGTCGTTCTGAACTTTTTTAGTATCAATATCAAGTCTGGCAGGACAACCATCGATTATTCCACCAATAGCCACACCATGTGACTCTCCAAAAGTGGTAAGTTTAAAGATTTTTCCAAAGGAATTTCCGGGCATCAGAAGGATTTTGAACAAATGTAATTTTTTAAGAACATATTTGAAAATGGAATCTCATTTAATGTTAGGATAACACTGGGTCAACTTTTTAAACTTCCGGTAATTTAATTTTAATTTCCTGCTAAGCTCATTATACTCCTTTTCGTTCATATTTGTATCGAATAATTTCTATGATTGTTGAAAAAGAGAAAGCCTCAAATAGTCGTAATTTCTGATGTACATTTAGGCACGCTGGGATGTCATGCCAAAGAATTGCTAAATTATCTCAATAGTATCCAGCCGGAAAAACTTATTCTGAATGGCGATATTATAGATATCTGGCAGTTTAGAAAAAGTTACTTTCCCAAGAGTCATCTTGCAGTGATAAAAAAGATTCTTGAAATGAATGCTCAGGGAACTGAGGTGATCTACATTACAGGGAATCATGATGAAATGCTAAGAAAATTCAGCGATACCATACTGGGAGATTTTAGTATCGTAGATAAACTGGTTCTAAATCTTGATGGAAAGAAAGCCTGGTTCTTTCACGGTGATGTATTTGATATTTCCATTCAAAATGCGAAATGGCTGGCCAAACTGGGAGGCTGGGGCTATGATATGCTTATCATGCTGAACCGCTTGTTAAACTGGTTTCTTGTCAAAACCGGAAGGAAAAAATATTCACTTTCCAAAAGGATCAAGAACAGTGTAAAAAGCGCGATAAAATTTATTTCAGATTTTGAAAAAACCGCCGCAGAACTGGCGATTCAAAATGGCTATAAATATGTTATTTGCGGACATATTCATCATCCAAAAATGGTAAGGAAAGTTTATGGTAACGGAACCTGCCTTTATTTGAACTCGGGAGACTGGATAGAAAATCTTACCGCGCTTGAGTATGAAAATAAAAAATGGGAATTAATGAAGTATCAACAAAACGATTATCTAAAACCTGTTCCAAGGCAGTCATTAACAGCGTTTACAATATTTGGACTGTCTCTTATACACATCTGA
>JAGXII010000200.1 GCA_024635735.1 Christiangramia sp.
GAGTTTTGCTGAATCTTTTGTGAATTCTCCGGTCATTCTATTGGCCAGAACGGCATTCATTGAAACTGCTCTGTGACCCATTAATTTCGACAGTCCGTAAATGGCAGAAGTCTCCATTTCCATATTTGTAATATACCTTCCTTTAAATTCGAAATGCGTTATTCTGTCATTCATATCATCATCTTTCAGGCCTAGCCTTAAAACCCGGCCTTGCGGACCATAAAATCCTATATTGGTAGCCGTGAACCCGGGAAATGTTTCCTGTGATGACATCTTTTCTATAAGACTTTTATCTCCATCCACCACATAAGGTTCACCTTTTTTAAGTGACCAGTTGGTTTGCTTAATAAATTCTTCAGCAATCTCTTTATTTAAGATGTTTTCGCTTTGATAATAGTGCATAAGAGAATCAAATCCTATTGCCATTTCACTTACCACAAACCCATCAACCGGAATTTCCTTTCTAAGAGAACCAGTGGTGCCTATACGAATGATGTCAAGGCTTTTTATGTCGTTGCGAATTTCCCTTTTATCAAAATCAATATTAGCCAGGGCATCGAGTTCTGTAAAGGCAATGTCTATATTATCTGTTCCCATTCCGGTAGACATTACAGTAATACGCTTAGAATTAAAATAACCTGTATGAGTACAGAATTCTCTTTTCTCTTTTTTAACCTCGATTTTATCAAAATGTTTGGTAATTGCAGGAACGCGCTTAGGATCACCCACCACAATAACAGTAGGAGCAAGGTCTTCCGGTAAGAGACCTAAATGATAAATAGAACCATCCCGGTTAAGGATAAGTTCAGATGCCTGTATATTCATTTTATAATTTTAAAAGTCGGTGCGATTCAGATTCATAAAGGAAATCATACATTCTCGCACCTCCAAAATAATCTTCGTTTTTAAGTTCTCTGTAAAAATTCTTTTTCCCTTCTAGCGCCAAATGACCGTTTTCACTGAGTTCTATACTGTCTGGACTAATCTTGTAGAAAATAGATAATTTTTTTAGTAGCCGCTGCATTTGAGTATCGTTGTAACCATAATAGCCCTGATATTGTAAGGCATATCCAAGAAGATGGTTCTTACTCTTTATATCGTGATGCTCTATCAGCTTTAAAACATTCCTTTCCAATGTATTGATTCCGGTAACACTATTAGGAAATCTTTCTATATGAGCTCTTATGCAGCTTGAAAGATATTCAAAATTGGTCTTTATCTTTATCTGTGGTTTTAATTTCATGGGATCATTACTGCAGTATAATTCCCAGATCAAATTAGCCACTTCTATATCTTCTGTATTTAAAAGGATTCTGTTTTTATAATGATTTTGAAGTTCCTTCTTATCGAGCTGTGAAAGAGGTTGAAATTCCTTTTCACCTTCAAGCTTTTTGCTGCACACCAGCGAAATTGGTGCCGGTTTTTTATTTTCGGTAAGGAAACTAATAGCAGCGAGCATATTAAGATGGCAGAAAAGATCGAACTCAAACCAAAGGACCACCTGATTAAAATCTTCAAGCTCCCTGAGCTTTTTAATTTCAGAAATGAAACGCTCCTCGTAATTCTCTGCGGAAATATCATACTCCTTCTTTAAAAACTTTTTACGGATTTTAAAGAATTCTGAATTTATCTCCTGCCGGGTTGGCCCCTCACACAAAAGTTCCCGCCAAACTATTAATTCTCCAGGCAGATTTAGTTCCTTCATCTGCTCTGTAAGACTATCCCCGTTAACGATGTGTAAAGTTTTGTTTTCCATTTTTATGTATAAAAAAACGTATTGAACTAGCCTCCAACACGTTTTACATTATAACCTTCTTTTTCAAGGATCTGCATTATTTTTTCACGGTCATCCCCCTGAATAATGATTTCCCCGTTTTTGGTGGAACCACCTACTCCGCATTTCTTTTTGAGCATTTTACCCAGTGCCACAAGATCTTCCTCGGGACCCTGAAAACCTTTAATAATGGTTACAGTTTTCCCGCCTCTGCCTTTATTACTAAAATGAGCTTCTAATTCCTGATCTCGTGGTTCAATAAATTCTTCATCGTTATTTTCTACCAAATCATTTTCGTCAAAGTCATCATTGGTAGAAAATACAAAACCTCCTAAATCTTCAAGTCCTAGTTTCTTCTTTGCCATAATTATTTTTTAGCCAGTCCTATTTCTATTAGGCGCTGATTCAAAAATTCACCGGCGGTGATATCTTCATACTGTTTTGGGTGATCCTCATCAATACATTCTTCAAGACAATCCAATTTCATTTCACTTCTTGGATGCATAAAGAATGGTATAGAATATCTTGGTTTACCCCATTCCTCTTTTGGCGGATTAATTACACGATGAATGGTAGATCGCAATTTATTGTTGGTATGCCTTTCAAGCATATCTCCCACGTTAATTACTAACTCGTCTTCCTGAGGAATAGCATCTATCCACTCCCCATCTTTGCGCAATACCTGAAGCCCTCCGGTTGAAGCCCCCATAAGAAGTGTAATAAGATTAATATCTCCATGAGCACCTGCTCTTTCAGCCCCTTTAGGTTCTTCCTTGATAGGAGGGTAGTGAATGGGACGCAAAATACTGTTTCCATTACTTGCCCAATGATCAAAATAATGTTCTTCAAGCCCGATATAAAGAGCCAAAGCCCGCAAAACATATATTCCGGTTTTCTCTAACATGCGGTATGCCTCCATACCAACATGATTGAAATCCTTTAATTCCTCCACCTGTACATTCGCAGGATATTCTTCCGTAAGGTTTCCGTCTTCAGAAGGTTCCTGGCCAAAATGCCAGAATTCCTTTAAGTCTCCTTCTTTTTTTCCTTTTGCATGTTCTTTTCCAAAAGAAATATAACCTCTTTGGCCGGCAAGACCTTCAATTTCATATTCCTTCTTGGTTTCCACCGGAAGATCAAAGAAAGCTTTTACCTCCTTATATAACTCTTCCACCAGTTCGTCACTAAGGAAATGATTTTTTAATGCTACAAAACCAATCTCCTCATATGCCTTACCTATTTCATTTACGAATTTTTGCTTTCTGTTAGGATCGTCAGACAGGAAGTCTGCCAGATTTACACTGGGAATATTATTCATTGCCATTATTATGGTATTTATCTTTATAGTCTAACAAACAAAGTTAAGTAAAATTGGGGGATATGCAGGGGATTATATTTTTCTTAGCATATAGAATTTTGGTTACATTTGATTAACAAAATCATTTTTATGCTCTTTAAAAAGACTCCAGAAAGCACAATCGATTATAAAACTTCTTTAACTGATGAAGTACTCAAAGACCTTTACTTTTCAATGCTGAAACCCAGAATGATAGAAGAAAAGATGCTCATTCTTTTGCGACAGGGAAAAATCTCGAAATGGTTTAGCGGTATTGGTCAGGAGGCCATTTCTATTGGTGTTACACGAGCTTTAAATGACGATGAATACATTCTTCCAATGCATCGTAACCTAGGAGTTTTTACCGGGAGAAACATTCCTCTTTTCAGACTTTTTGCTCAGTGGCAGGGTAAAAAATCGGGTTTTACCAAGGGTAGAGATCGCAGTTTTCATTTCGGAACCCAGGAATTTAAAATTGTTGGAATGATCTCTCATTTGGGCCCACAACTGGGAGTAGCAGATGGAATCGCTCTGGCGCATAAACTCCGCAAAGAGAAAAAGCTTACCGCTGTTTTTACAGGAGAAGGAGGTACGAGTGAAGGTGATTTTCATGAGGCTTTGAATATCGCATCGGTCTGGGATCTTCCTGTACTGTTTTGCATTGAAAATAATGGATATGGACTTTCAACACCCACTTCAGAACAATACAGATGTAAAGATCTTGCCGATCGGGGAGCCGGTTATGGCATTGAATCTCATGTTATAGATGGTAATAATATTCTGGAGGTATATTCGAAAATTTCAGAAATATCCGAAAGTATTAGAAATAATCCGCGTCCTGTGCTGGTAGAATTTAAGACCTTTAGAATGCGGGGGCATGAAGAGGCCAGTGGTACCAAGTATGTTCCTCAGGAATTAATGGACGAATGGGAGAAAAAAGATCCTATTACTAATTTTCGAACCTATCTTTTAGAAAATGATATTATTACGGAAGAGACTGAAGAGGACTTCCGAAAGAAAATTACAGCCGAAATAGATGAAAATCTTCAAATAGCATTTTCTGAAGAAGAAGTAACATCTAGTGAGAGTGTTGAATTAGAAGACTTATTTGAAGAGTTTAAATATCAGGATATTAGGCCATCTATAAATACAGAAAATATTCGTTTTGTAGATGCCATTTCACAGGCCTTAAAACAATCTGTTCAAAAGCATGAAAACCTGGTTCTTATGGGACAGGATATTGCAGATTACGGCGGAGTTTTTAAGATTACCGAAGGCTTTACAGAAAAATTTGGAAAAGATAGAATAAGGAATACTCCTATTTGTGAATCAGCAGTGGTGGGAGCAGGAATGGGATTATCTATTAACGGAATGAAAGCAATGGTAGAAATGCAATTTGGAGATTTCGTGAGTTCCGGATTTAATCCAATTATTAATTATCTGGCGAAAGTTCGTTATCGCTGGGATCAAAAAGCTGATGTTGTTATAAGAATGCCCTGCGGAGGAGGATTAGGTGCGGGACCCTTCCATAGTCAAACGAATGAAGCATGGTTTACAAAAACACCAGGTTTAAAAGTAGTTTATCCGGCGTTCCCTTACGACGCGAAAGGTTTATTGAATACCGCTTTTGATGATCCCAATCCTGTACTCTATTTTGAACATAAGGCACTTTATCGAAGTATAAGACAGGATGTTCCGGTTGACTATTATACACTCCCTTTTGGAAAGGCTTCAAAAGTACGGGTAGGAGACGAAGTTTCGGTGATCACATATGGAGCAGGAGTTCACTGGGCCATGGAAATACTGGATGAAATTGAATTTTTCAATGCCGATCTAATAGATTTGAGAAGCCTTCAGCCACTGGATGTAGAAACTATTTGTGAATCGGTTACAAAAACCGGAAAGGTAATTATACTAACTGAAGACACTCTTTTTGGGAGCCTGGCTTCAGAGATTTCGGCAATAATTGCAGAGACATGCTTTGAAAAACTGGATGCTCCTATAATGCGCGAAGGAAGTCTTGAAACTCCCATTCCTTTTGCTTCAAATCTTGAAAAACAATTTCTACCCAGGCACAGATTTAAAGAAAAGCTAAAAAAATTAATAGAATATTAATAATCTACGACTTAAGAGCTTCTTTAATTAAGAATACTTAACATTGCCATTGTTAAAGTATTAATAATCTTTTGTGCATGGTGCAACACTGCTGTAATTTAGAGCTAACTAATCAATTAAATCTATAAAATTATGGTACGTTTAATCGTTATTTTTCTGATTATCGCGATAGTTGCCGCCATCTTCGGATTTGGTGGAGTCGCGGAAGGAGCTGCTGACATTGCAAAAATTATTTTCTACATTTTCCTTGTTCTGTTGGTAATCTCACTACTTAGCAGATTATTCAGAAGATAATATATTCTAGATCATATATATCCAATGTGCTCTTTGAAAATCATGGGTGCATTGGATTTTTATTTAAATCAACTCTACTATGAAGAAGTATTTAATTTTATTAACCGTAGCCGTTTTAATGGCATCATGCGGAGGAACAAGTAAAGTAGCCAAAGAAGCCCGAAAAACTTTTGATGGAGAATGGACGCTCACAAGCATTACCTATCCTAATAATCCCGGAGAATTCAATGTTACTTTATTTAATGAAGCCTCGGCTTCCTGTTTTGAAAATAGTAGCTGGGATTTTGTTTCCAATAATAATCGTGGGACTTACACGGTGCGTGGATCAGGTTGCGATGGGGAGACCAATTATTTTATATGGTCTATAGATGAAGAAAATACTCCAACTGGCGTATACGATTTCCTCCTGAAACCAACAAATGATAATTATAAGTCAACAACAGGAAACCAGGGATTCAGACTGAATCTTAAAAGTTTGACTGATACTAATATGGTTTGGGAACAAACCGTAAGTCTGGACGGATCCCCGTTTACAATAAGAATGAATTTTTCTAAACTATAAACTGAAAAGCTATGAAGAAAGTAATAAATAGAATGTTTGCAATATTAGTGGTTTCAAGCCTTCTTTTTGGATGTGAAGCAACTAAGAATGCAAATAATAAGCAAAAAGGAGCTGTTATTGGTGCCACAGGTGGTGCTGTAATTGGCGGCGTAATTGGAAACAATACTGGCGATGGAAATACAGCACTTGGAGCCATAATAGGAGGTGTTGTTGGAGGTACAGCAGGTGCAATTATAGGTGATCGTATGGATAAACAGGCCAAGAAAATCGAAGAAGAGATTCCTGGTGCCGAAGTTGAAAGAGTAGGTGAAGGTATTAATGTAATCTTTGACGAGTCCAGCGGTGTTTATTTTGCAACCGAAAAGTATAATATCAACGATAAATCTCAGGAAACCCTGAATAAACTGGCCGGTATCTTTAAAGAATATCCAAATACCAATATACTTGTGGAAGGTCATACCGATAATACAGGAAGTGAAAGTTATAACCTAACCCTGTCTAAAAACAGGGCACAGGCAGTAACCGGTTATTTGGTTGAGTCAGGAATTGACAAAGGTCGATTTTCCACTAAATGGTATGGTGAAACCCAGCCTAAATATGATAACTCTACTGTTGAGTGACGTGCTAAGAACAGAAGAGTGGAACTTGCTATTGTAGCGAACGAAACTCTTAAGGAGCAGGCTAAGAAACAGGCTGAGGAACAAAACAAGGACGGGAACTAGAAAAAATCCTAATTTAATGATAAGAATCCCGGAAGCTTCCGGGATTTTTTATTCCTTTAATGTAAATTCAGGAAGTGAAAAATGCCCAGGTCATAATAATTGGAGGTGGACTGGCCGGTTTAACCGCGGCTATTCATTTATCATTATTTAAAATTAAGGTGATACTTATTGAAAAGGAGACTTTCCCTCATCATAAAGTTTGTGGGGAATATCTCTCTAATGAAGTACAGAGTTACCTGAATTCTCTGAACATTGACCTTTCGCAATTGAATCCCTGTCAAATCAATAAGTTTGAGTATAGCACTAATTCCGGAAGAAAAATAAGCTCTGATTTGGATTTGGGAGGATTAGGAATTAGCCGGTATAATCTGGATAATTTCCTTTATAAAAAGGCAGTGAACTCCGGCTGTGAAATTATCTTTAATACAGTAACTTCAGTAGATTTCGAAGAGGATCAGTTTACGGTAAATACTTCAGAAGGGCTTTCATTACAGGCTAAGTTCGTGATAGGAGCTTATGGAAAACGTTCTGTGATCGACAAGTCTTTAAACAGGGATTTTATTCAGAAACACTCCCGATGGCTGGCGGTAAAATCGCATTATAAAAATGATTCTTTTCCTTCAGACCTTGTGGCACTGCACAATTTTAATGGTGGTTACTGTGGACTTTCCAAAACCGAAATGGATACCGTAAATGTATGTTATCTTGCTACTTATAAAAGTTTCAGAAGATTTAAAAATACCGATGAGTACCGCGAGAATGTATTAATGAAAAACCCGCATCTGGAGCGTTTTTTTAAAAACTCCTCGCCTGTTTTTGAGAAGGAACTTAGTATCGCACAGGTTTCCTTCGAAGCCAAAACCCAGGTTGAAGATCATATTCTGATGATTGGAGATTCAGCCGGTTTAATACATCCTTTATGCGGTAACGGAATGGCAATGGCTATACACAGTGCTAAGATTGTTTCAGAATCTCTTCTGGCTTATTTTGATAATACAGATATTATAAGGAAATATGTAGAAGAAACTTATCGTGAGAGGTGGAATCTTCAGTTTAAAAACAGACTGAAGACAGGGAGAATGCTACAAAGCGTTTTGCTCAACAGGTCTTTAGCTGAATTTTCCCAGAATATTATCAGTAATGTTCCGGGTATCATGCCACATATCATAAAAAGAACCCATGGAAACACCATTATATGAAAATTGATACTTCCATAAGGACCAATAAAACTGAGATCATGGACGATTTTGATCTACAGGGCGCTGAACTAAAACGTACTCTTAAAGATCTTGAGAATATCAATAAATGGCTGGGTGGGAATATAATTACAATTAAAGGAGTTCAGAAATTAATAGAAAAGTCAGAAAAGCCGAAAGACGCTGTTCATCATATCATTGATGTAGGTTGCGGCAATGGTGCCATGCTGAGAAAATTAGCGGAGTGGGGGCGTACCAATAAGTATAATTTGAAACTTACAGGGATCGATGCGAATCCTTTTGCAATAACAATTGCGCAAGAACTTTCCGAAAATTATCAGGAACTGGAGTTTGAAACCCAGAATATATTTAATGAAGAATTTAAAAGCCGGAACTTCGACATCTTATTATGCACACTCACATTACACCATTTTAAGGATCAGGAGATCATCGAACTTTTACAACGATTTTATGACCAGGTGAATATGGGTATCGTTATTAATGATCTTCATAGAAGCAAGGCAGCTTATCGTTTATTTCAGGCTTTTTGCGGGGTTTTTGTAAATAATGAAATTGCCCGGAAAGATGGCTTAACCTCAATTTTAAGAGGTTTTAAAAAAGAAGAGATTCAACACTATTCATCCTGCCTTTCAACCTCAAAGCAGGAAATAAACTGGAAGTGGGCCTATAGATATCAATGGATTATAGAAAAAGAAAATAAATGAGCGTAAAAATATCCCGAGTAGAAAAAGTGTTGCCGTCTTATTCAAGAGAAACAAAAGATATTCTTCCTCTTGTTGAAACATGGCTGGCAGACGAGGATGACAGGTTCCGGAGAAAAATCCTGAAAATATTTGAAGGCGCAGGAGTTGATAAACGCTACTCCATTATGTCGCCGGAAGATGTTTTTACATCTACTTCATTTGAGGATAAAAACAATATTTATGTCAGGGAAGTCAGGAAACTTGGCAGGGAGGTTCTTCAAAAATCCCTGAATAATGCAGAATGGGAGCCAGATAGCCTTGATTACATTATTACGGTTAGCTGCACGGGAATTATGATTCCTTCAGTGGATGCTTACCTTATAAATGATCTTGGATTGAAAAGAGATATAACCAGATTACCAGTTACCGAAATGGGATGCGCGGCAGGAATCTCGGGGATGATTTACGCTTATAACTTTCTTAAGGCAAACCCGGGGAAACGAGCGGCAGTGATAGCTCTTGAGAGTCCAACTGCTACATTTCAGCTGAACGATTTCAGTATGGCGAATATGGTGAGTGCCGCGATATTCGGGGATGGGGCGGCCTGTGTTTTATTATCTTCTGAAGACGATGCAACCGGACCAAGAATTTTAGGCGAGGAAATGTATCACTTCTATAACGCAACTGATCTTATGGGTTTTGATCTAACAGATGAGGGCCTGAAAATGATCCTGGATCCTGCAGTTCCTGAAACAATTTCTTCCCATTTTCCAGAAATTATACATCCGTTTCTAAAAAAACATGATTCCAGCATTGAGAAAGTCGACCATTTAATTTTCCATCCCGGAGGAAGGAAAATTGTGCAGACAGTTTCTGAACTTTTTGGTAACTTAGGAAAGAATATAGACGATACCCGGGAAGTTCTCCGGCTTTATGGAAATATGAGCAGTGTTACAGTATTATATGTTCTGGAACGTTTTCTCAATAAAGATTTACCTCAGGGAGAACAGGGCATAATGCTCAGTTTTGGACCGGGCTTTTCGGCTCAAAGAATTTTATTGGAATGGTAGCAGAATTTAAAGATCAGAATTACTGGGGAATTATCCTTGGTGGGAGCAGCGGTTTAGGTTATGCCAGTGCAAAAAAACTGGCAAGACATGGGATGAATATTATCATTATTCATCGTGATCGCAGATCTGAAATACCCGATATCGAAGAAGCTTTTGATGATATTAGAAAATCAGGAGTTCAATTTGAAAGCTTTAATGCTGATGCTATTCAAAAAGAAAACCGGCTGGAGCTGGTTGAAAAAATTAAGGAAATTCTGGGAGAAAAAGGGAAGGTTCGAACCTTACTGCATAGCATTGCCAAGGGAAACCTTAAACCAATGACTGGCTCTGAAACGCTTGAAAATATAGATTTTCAATTAACCATTGATGCTATGGCCCTTAGTTTATACGACTGGACTCAGGCTTTATTCAGAAATGATCTTTTTGCCAGAGATGCCCGTATAATTTCCTTTACCAGTGATGGAAACAAAAAAGCCTGGAAAAATTATGCGGCTGTTTCAACGGCTAAAGTTACACTAGAGGCACTCACCAGAAGTATGGCCCTTGAATTTGCACCTTATGGAATAAGGGCCAATTGTATCCAGGCTGGAATCACCGTTACCCGATCGTTTCAGATGATCCCGGGGAACGAAACCTTGAGAGTCCATGCCTTAAAACACAATCCTTTTAGAAGGCTTACCGTGCCCGATGATATTGGCAATGCGGTTTATCTCCTAAGTAAGGATGAAGCCAGCTGGATTACGGGGACTATTATTCCGGTAAATGGCGGTGAACATCTTATGTAAATTATAGACTTTGAATAAAGAATCGATCATTTCGCGATTACCCTTTTCTAATCCCTTTCTTTTTGTAGATGAAATACTGCAGGTTGATGATAGTTCAATCTCCGGGAAATTCACCTTTTCTCCTGAACTAGAATTCTATAAAGGTCATTTTAACAATCATCCTGTAACTCCAGGGGTAATTTTAACCGAATGTATGGCTCAAATTGGTGTTGTGTGCCTCGGAATTCATTTGCTTGAAAAAGAAGGTGTAAAGGACACTCCTGGTATCGCCTTGTCTTCTTCAGAAATAGAATATTTAAAACCGGTCTATCCGGGAGAAACAGTAATAGTGAAATCTCAAAAAATATACTTTCGGTTTAATAAATTAAAATGTAAAGTTGAAATGTTCAATTCTGATAATGAACGTGTTTGCACAGGAAAAATAGCCGGAATGTTACTAAGAAAAGATAAGAACTAAGAATGAACAGAAGGGTTGTTATTACAGGAATGGGAGTTGTTGCTCCGAATGGAGTGGGACTTGAAAATTTTCATTCAGCTTTAAAAAAAGGAAAAAGCGGAATTCGTTTCTTTCCGGAACTCGAAAAACTAAAATTTAGTTGCCAGATAGGAGGGAAGCCAGAGATATCTGAAGACCTGCTCAATAATTATTTTACACCATTACAACTACGCGGCCTCAATAGTAGCGGCATAGTTTACGGAGTGATCGCAGGAACAGATGCATGGAAAGACGCGGGATTAAAAATAGAAGAGAACAATACACCAGACTGGGATTCCGGGATAATTTTTGGAACTGGAATTCTGGGGGTCGATAAATTCAGGGAAGCAATTCATCTGATTGATGAAGGAAAAACCAGAAGATTGGGAAGTACCAGTGTGATTCAAACAATGGCCAGTGGTATAAGTGCTTACCTTGGTGGAATACTTGGTTGTGGAAATCAGGTGACCACAAATTCTTCAGCCTGTACGACGGGGACCGAAGCTTTATTAATGGGTTACGAGAGAATAATGGCTGGAAAAGCTGAGAGAATGCTGGTTGGAAGTTGCAGCGATCATGGGCCTTATGTTTGGGGTGGATTTGACGCCATGAGGATCCTTCCAAATAAATATAACCAGGATCCCGAAAAGGCTTCCAGGCCTATGAGTGAATCTGCTTCAGGATTCGTGCCGGGAAGTGGTGCCGGAGCCCTTGTTCTGGAAGACCTTGATTCTGCCCGGCGAAGAGGCGCCAATATTTATGCCGAAGTTCTGGGGGGTGAAGTTAATAGCGGCGGACAAAGGGGAGGAGGCAGTATGACTGCAGCCAACAGTGAAGCCGTTGTACGCTGTATAAAAATGGCACTCAAAAATTCAAATGTAAATCCGGAGGAGATTGATGCAATTAATGGACATCTCACGGCCACCACCAGAGATTCTGTAGAAATAGAAAATTGGACAAGAGCTTTGGGACGAAAAAATCGCGATTTTCCTTATATTAATTCACTAAAGGGAATGACGGGACATTGTTTGAGTGCCTCGGGTTCTATAGAGTGTGTGGCTTCTGTTTTACAAATAAAGAATGAATTTTTATTTGAGAATATCAATTGTAAGGATACACATATGGAGATATTAAAATTTATTTCTGAAGAAAGCATCCCTAAAAGCAAACTGGACAAAGAGGTTAATATTTTAACGAAGTCCAGTTTTGGTTTTGGAGATGTAAACGCAGTTGTACTATTTAAAAAATATAATGCTTAATTATAAAAAATGAGTGAAAAAGAAATTATAAGCAGGCTTAAGAATATTGTAAAACCTTACGTTCAGAGAAACGAAGGCCTGGAAAACTTTAATGAGGAGACAGACTTTTTAAGGGATCTTGAGATAAACTCAGCTAACCTGGTAGATGTGGTGCTGGATGTTGAAGACGAATTCGACATAGAGATCGATAATGACTCAATGGAAGGAATGCTAACTGTTAAGGATGCAAAATCTATCATTCAGAAAAAAATGGCAGTATGATAGGTAATGATCTTGTAGATGTAGAAATTGCTTTTTCAGAAAAAAAGTCGGAAAACCGGCGTTTTATTGAGAAAGTATTCTCTTTGCAGGAACAAAAACTTATAAGTCAGTCTGAAGATAAGGAAACGACACTCTGGCTTTTGTGGTCTATGAAAGAGGCCGCGTATAAGGCACACCAGCGGATAGTTGGCCATGCTCCTAAATTAAATCCCAGAGATTATAAGTGCCGGCTGCTTAATTTTAGTAATCTTGCTGAAGTACAGGTGTCTTCTTCTTTCTATTTTATTAATTATACCTGCACAGACCGGTTTATTCATTCCATTGCTACCGAAAGTTCTGTGGTAACTGTTTTTGAGAAGATTTATTATAAAAATCAGGATACAAAATCGAGTTTTATTAAAGATTATTCAAATAAAAATGGCTTAGCCCCAGGCAATATTAGTATTGAAAAAGACGGCTTTGGAATTCCTTTTATCATTGATGAAAATACTAAAAATAAGGTTCCGGTTTCTTTAAGCCATCATGGAAATTTTACAGCTTATATCTTTCCGTTAATTAAGTCCTAAAAGCAGTTAAACATTTAAAAACTGGTTTGACCTCTCCAACATCGTTTTGTATCTTCAAAGGACATTAAAAAAACCAATATTTATGAAGACAGTTGATAAAATGGAGGTACTTCACAGCCAATCGGCAGAATTTATTCAGAAAGGGGAATCCGGAAAATTTCTGAAACTCATTCCCGATACCTTTATTATTAAAGGAAATGAAAAAAACGGTGTTTTTAACCAGGGATACGCGATACGACATATAAACAGAAGAGATATGCTCCTGATTGACGTAGTGGAAAAATCTACTAAAGATGCAGTAAAAAAACTGGTAGAGGAGGGATATAATATTAAAGGTATTCTTATTACCTGCGATGGTATTTTGGATTCTGCCTATGCCGATCTTAAAACGATCTCGGAAGATGCAGGTGGAGCTCCTATTTATGCTCATCCAAGAAATAATTTTAAAGATAATTTTAAGGTAAAAGATATTACCACACGAGATAAAGCATTAGATGCATTCGGTATAAATATTTTTGATTTACCAGGAAATCAGGGTGCTTCGGTAGTAGTATATTCTGATATTAATGAAGGAATGTTATTTCCAGGGGAAGATGCTGTAGGATCAGATTATGATTCAGAATTAAACGACTTTATAAGACCTGAAATGAAAAACGAAAATAATGATTATGGGCTGGCAGAAAGCTGGGCGGCTTTTGATACCGCGTTTACTTTTCTTTTTCCAAGAAAAGGAAAACCGGGATTTAACCTGGAGGAAGGCCATCAGATAGATATACTTAATAAACTGGGGAAAGCCAGTTCTTAGAAGAACTTTTTAATTTTTCCAAAAAGGCTGTTTTAAAAGATTAATGAGACCATGATTGCCTTGAATTCAGCAAATCCCGTCTGTTAATTGTTTTAAAACAGCCTTTTCTAATTTTCTTTTTTTGAAACTGAATCTTTACTTTTTTCCCTTTCCATTTCTTGCTTCATTTTTTCAGCTTCTTTATTATCCTCATTAGAAATCAAAGGATGATTTTTCACGTTTAATCCTACTGTCAGAATAACATTGGTGATAGTTCCTTAAAGGTTCATTACCTCTGCTATAAATCCGCCTCCGAGCAAAGAAGCCATTCCCAGGCTTGCATAATAAATGGTTTGATACCAGTTACTACCAACCTCTTTCGATTCGCTTATTGGTAGATTCAGCATTAAAAATGTAATTACCGTTACTATGATTAAGATGGTATCAGACTTTGCTATCATCAATACATCTTTATAATGTCTGTCTTTTAATCTTGATTCTGAAGAACGGCTTAAACCAAGTAGAGTTAACATTAGTGCCAGGATCGTTGTAGAACCAAGGATTACCGTGTTACAGAGCATATTAATACGCGACATGGAATTTTTTAGTAATTCCATGGCTTTATAACCCGAGACCTGTCCTAATATAAAGGTTCCTGATCCCATAACAATCGTAGAAACAATCCCACCTACAATGGCTCTTTTTACTATAGCGTTTTACTATAGAGTTCATGATAATACTATTGGTTGGTAAAGCAAAATATCTTTAAAAAAGTATAATTATTGAAGTCCTTAAATAAGACAAAAAATATCTCATTATAGGCTAAGATATTGTTAAATGAACCGGCAAATCTTTTAAAAGATAGTAAATTAAAGATTAAAACCTCCGAATTATGTCGAAACTGAATGTCACTCAAAAGCTTATTAAATCTCACTTGCTTAAAGGTGAAATGGAACCTGGAAAAGAGATTGGAATAAAAATAGATCAGGCATTATTACAGGATGCTACAGGGACTCTGGTTCAGCTTGAGCTGGAGGCGATGGAGCTAAAAAAGGCTCAAACTGAAGTAGCTGTACAATATGTAGATCACAATTTACTTCAAACCGATTTCAAAAATGCCGATGACCATTTGTTTTTACTTTCAGCAGCTGAAAGATTCGGGCTTTGGTACAGTCGGCCGGGGAACGGAGTGAGCCACCCGGTTCATATGCAAAGATTTGGAAAACCGGGAAAAACTATGGTAGGTTCAGACAGCCATACAC
>JAGXII010000201.1 GCA_024635735.1 Christiangramia sp.
ATCGTTTGAACAACCTTGTCTAAAGGCACTTTTACATTTTCAGGATCCGTGCCCAATGCCAATTCTGCTGCATTGATGGCCTTAATGGCTCCCATGGCGTTACGTTCAATACATGGAATCTGAACAAGACCACCTATAGGATCACAGGTAAGTCCTAAATGATGTTCCATCGCGATTTCACTGGCCATTAAAACCTGTTCGGGAGTTCCTCCCATGAGTTCAGTAAGACCTCCTGCAGCCATGGCCGAGGAAACACCAATTTCAGCCTGGCAGCCACCCATTGCGGCAGAAATAGTAGCTCCTTTCTTAAAAAGACTTCCAATCTCACCGGCTACCAGCATAAATCTTTTAAGATCTTCAAAAGTGGCATCGTGATTTTCAATGCTCATATAGTACATCATCACAGCAGGAACAGTACCGGCACTTCCATTAGTGGGAGCAGTTACAACGCGTCCCAGAGAAGCGTTTACTTCGTTCACGCTAAAGGCAAAACAACTTACCCATTTAAGGATCTGTCGAAATTTGACTTCAGTCTGCCTTATTGCCGGAATCCAGTCTTCAACACTGGTATAACCGGTTTCGCCTATTAATCGCTGGTGCATTTCAAAAGCACGACGTTTTACATTAAGTCCGCCGGGGAGTGTACCTTCGGTATGACAACCAATATACATAGATTCCAGCATCACTTTCCAGATCTGCTTAAATCCTTCATCTATCTCGGCATCTGTTCTAAGGGAACGCTCATTTTCCAGAACAATTTCTGAAATAGGTTTATTTTCAGTTTTACAATATTGAAGTAGTTCCGTAGCCTTTTCAACAGGAAAAGGGAACTCCTGGAAGTTCTTCATTTTCTTGCTGGCATTCTTCCTTTCCTTTTTTACAACGAAGCCTCCACCGATAGAGTAGAAGGAAGAAGAAGTTTTTTTACCTGTATCAAGTAATGCGCGAAATATGATACCATTTGGATGAAATTCAAGAAACTTGCGATTAAATTTTACATCTTCCGAAATTTGAAAGTCGATCTCCTTTTCCCCATTAAGCATAAGCCTTCCCGAAGTGCGAATTTTATCAATTTCCGACTCAATTAGAGAAATATCCATAGTGACGGGATCATGTCCTAATAGTCCCAGAATAATCGCGATATCTGTCGCGTGGCCGCGTCCGGTAAGACTTAGAGAACCATATAGATCCACGTGTATCCTGGCGACGCTGTTAAAATGATCGTTCTTTTTGAGTTCCTCGATCCATCTCTGTGCCGCTCTCCATGGACCCAAAGTATGGGAACTGGAAGGTCCCACACCCACTTTAAGCATGTCAAATACGCTTATACATTCAATTTTTCGCATTAAGGATATGAATTTGGTAGCAAAAATAATGATTTGTTAGTGCTGTCCATGAAAAATTGAAGAAATAATAATAAGTATAATTCGCTTTCGTAAAGGCAATGACAATGGGTGTGATATTTCTGACAGGTTGTCAGAAGATTTGTGCTGGCATAATGATTGACTTCTAGTGATTGTAAAATTGAAAAACTAACGTAAAAAACAAGTTATATAGTTATGAGTAAAGTAATTGGAATTGACTTGGGTACAACCAACTCCTGCGTTGCCGTAATGGAAGGTAGTGAACCAACGGTAATACCGAATGCCGAAGGTAAAAGAACAACTCCTTCTGTGATCGCATTTGTTGAAGATGGCGAAATTAAAGTTGGAGACCCTGCTAAACGCCAGGCAGTGACTAACCCAAAAAAGACTATTTCTTCTATTAAACGTTTTATGGGGAATAAATTTTCTGAATCTTCGAGAGAAGCAGGAAGAGTTCCTTATGAAGTGAAAAAAGGAGATAATGATACTCCAAGAGTTGATGTGGACGGACGTCTATATACTCCTCAGGAGCTTTCAGCAATGATTCTTCAGAAAATGAAGAAAACTGCGGAAGACTATCTTGGTCAGGATGTGACCGAAGCGGTAATTACCGTGCCCGCATATTTTAATGACTCTCAGCGTCAGGCGACAAAGAAGCCGGAGAAATTGCAGGTCTAAAAGTAAGAAGAATTATCAATGAGCCCACTGCTGCGGCACTGGCTTACGGACTTGATAAAAAATCTCAGGATCAGAAAATCGCTGTGTATGACCTTGGTGGTGGTACCTTTGATATTTCTATCCTTGAACTAGGTGATGGTGTATTTGAAGTACTTTCTACTAATGGTGATACTCACCTTGGTGGTGACGACTTTGATGAGGTATTGATCGACTATCTGGCAGAAAATTTCAAGAAAGCTGAAGATATTGACCTTAGAAAAGATCCAATGGCACTTCAACGTTTAAAAGAAGCATCTGAGAAAGCGAAGATCGAATTATCTTCTTCTTCTCAAACTGAGGTAAACTTACCTTATGTAACTGCAACTTCCAGCGGACCAAAACACCTTGTAGAAACTATTACACGTGCAAAATTTGAACAACTGGCTCATGATCTTATCAAAAGATCTATGGATCCTGTTCAAAAAGCACTTAGTGATGCAGGACTTTCAAAAAGTGATATTGACGAGGTAATTCTTGTTGGTGGATCAACCCGTATGCCTAAAATTCAGGAAGAAGTTGAAGCATTTTTTGGTAAGAAGCCTTCAAAAGGAGTAAACCCAGATGAGGTTGTTGCAATTGGTGCAGCTATTCAGGGTGGTGTACTTACAGGAGATGTGAAAGATGTATTGCTTCTTGATGTTACTCCACTTTCTCTAGGTATTGAAACTATGGGAGGAGTAAACACTAAGTTGATCGAATCTAATACAACGATTCCAACTAAGAAGTCACAAACATTCTCTACTGCGGCAGACAATCAGCCTTCAGTTGAGATCCACGTACTTCAGGGTGAGCGTCCAATGGCGGTAGATAACAAAACAATTGGTAGATTTCATTTAGATGGTATTCCACCAGCGTCAAGAGGAACTCCTCAAATTGAAGTTACTTTCGATATTGATGCTAATGGTATCATTAAAGTAAGCGCTACAGATAAAGCAACCGGTAAGTCTCAGGATATTCGTATTGAAGCTTCTTCAGGATTGACAGAAGAGGAAATCGAAAAAATGAAGAAAGAGGCTGAAGCGAATGCTGAAACCGATAAGAAAGCGAAAGAAAAAGTTGATAAGCTTAACGAAGCTGACGCGATGATCTTCCAGACTGAAAAGCAGTTGAAAGAATTTGGTGATAAATTATCTGATGATAAGAAAAAACCAATCGAGGAAGCATTGGGAGAGCTTAAGAAAGCTTATGAGACTAAAGAAGTTGAAACTATTCAGCCAGCTCTAGACAAGATCAACGAGGCATGGAAAACTGCTTCAGAAGAGATGTATAAAGCTCAGGCAGAAGCTCAGGGCGGTGCCAACGGACAACCAGGTGGACCAGAACAAGGTGCAACCGGAGGATCTGAAGGTGGAGACGCCAAGAGTGGAGATGATGTAGAAGATGTAGACTTCGAAGAAGTGAAGTAATCTTTGAATCACAATATATTTCGAAAAAGCCTCGCAGAATGCGGGGCTTTTTTAATTTATAATAGTGTAAATATATACCATATTAAAAAGTACCAGGACTATAAAACAAATAATACTAAAAACTTTGTAGACCTTACCAGGTTTATCTTCTTCAGCCATTTGGTTCCCGGTTACAAGTTTATAATTGAACCATGCAATAAAAGGTGCCGATAAAAAGGATAGGGCTGTGGCGAAATCTATCAAAATTGTGAAAGAGGCGGTAAAGAAATACAGGATGATTAAAGAAAGTCCGGGAATTAGAAAAACATGAATTCGGTAATTTTTCCATTTTGAGGTTTCGACAGGAGTTTTATGATGTTCGGCGAAAACTTCAGAAATAACCCGAGGGAAAGCATCAGTAACTGCAAGGGTAGTAGAGAACATGGCGATAAATGCCGCAACAGCAATAATTGGTGTACTCCAGGATCCCAGTGTTTTTCCATAGAGATCTATTAACTGACCTGAAAATTGAACGGCATTTCCCGAAAAACTAACTCCGCTTCCAAACATGATTAGTACTCCCATAAGAAAAAACAGGAGTCCGATGACGGCAGCCGCCAGATAACCTACATTAAAATCGATAAATGCTTCCTTTATAGTCGTTTTCTTTTTATTCCCAATAGCTTTCTCTTTGGTCCAGATAGAATGCCATACAGAGGCATCCAGAGGAATAGGCATCCATCCCATAAACGAAATAATAAAAGCGATCCCGGCTTTATTCCATACTTCAGGCGATTCCATCGCAAGAGCATTTTCCATACGGCCTTCACCAAAAGCAAGGATAACGGCAGTTAATGTCGCCAGACCAAGAAGGCTTACAATAATTTTCATCGTTTTATCGAGTGCCGGATATTTACCAATGAGCAGCAAGGCGATACAAACACCTATAATTACGAAACTCCATGTGAAATTATTCCATCCCATTCCAAACAGGCGTTCTGCAAGCCCGGCAGTTACAATTGTCACTGCTGCCTGGATGATAAACATGCTTCCAATGGTGATGACTATAAAGGTCCAGTACGGAAATTTTCCCATTTTCCTGTAACCGGTGATGAGGTGATTTCCGGTTCCTGCGGCGAATCTTGGACCAAATTCCAGAAAGGGATATTTAGTAACACAGGCAAGTATTAAAACCCATAATAAGAGGAATCCATAGTCGGCTCCAGCCCGTGTAGCCTGTACAAGATGAGAAACACCTATCGCGGCTCCTGCTAAAAGAAAGCCTGGCCCAAGGGTCTTAAAAATAGAAGTTTTCCGGGGAGAGTTTTGTTTCATTTTACTTTTTTAACTGTCATTACGAGCGAAGCGAAGTAATCTCAAATTGAAGATTGCTTCTCCATCTCTGATGTATCGCAATGACATTACACATGACATGAAATTAAACAAATTTTAGAAGTACTTCTTTATTCATCTCGTGTCCTCCTTCAAATTTTATGATTTCCAGGTTTTCGGGAAACAATTTTTTTAATCGCTCTGTTTCCACTTTTACAATTCCTGATTTAAGATATTCGTCATTGCTTCCATAAATAAAGCTGAACTGAGTGTCTTTAAGAAAGCTGAAATCTTCCGGCTTTATTTCTTCAGGGATTTTGCCTGAATGCATAATTAAATTTTTGCACTGAATTTTTCTTTTAGCCACAAACCTGGTAGCAACCGAAACTCCCTGAGAGTATCCGAGAATATTAAGGTTTTTGACATCCGCCAGGTTTTCGGTGTCATAAACAGCATCCACATAACTCAGCATATTTTGAATCCCTTCTTCAAGGTTGTCACGGGTAAGCCACGAGGCACCAATATGCCGGTATTCACCATTAAGATAGTATTTGGACTGGGCCTGGGGAGCAATTATATAATTTTCTTCAGTGTTAAGATGCTTAAAGTATTTCAGGAAATAACGGCTCAGGTAACCAATTCCATGAAAAACCAGCCAGACCGTTTTCGTATTAGGAGTTTTTTCATTCAGGATAGAATAAGTATTAGAGATCGTATAAGAAAGACTTTTCTCTTTGCTCATGGTTGTTGGTGGTTTTGTACTTTTACAAAGTAATCAATCTTTTTAAAGTATGACGAAAGAAGAATTGCTTCAACTTTCAAAAAAAGTATGTAAAAATACTTTAATGGAAACTCTGAATATAGAATTTACTGAAATTGGAGAAGACTATCTCATTGCTAAAATGCCTGTAAATTCCAGAGTTCATCAGCCCGATGGAGTACTTCATGGTGGTGCGAGTGTCGCACTTGCTGAAAGTGTTGGAAGCATGGCTAGTTATGTATTTTTAAATACAGATGATTTTATAGTGCGAGGAATCGAAATTTCGGCAAATCATGTTAGAAGTATAAGTGAAGGATGGGTATTTGCCAGGGCTTCTTTTATTCATAAAGGCCGGACCACTCAACTTTTTGAGATTAGAATAACAGATGAAAATGAAAGGTTGATTTCTATTGTAAAATTAACAACGATCACACTTCCAAAAGAGAAGAAATGATAACTTCTGAAGATTTTTATAAACGACTGGACCAACAGGTTAAGGAAGGAAAGCCCTTTGTGGCATATCGTAAACCTGATTCAATGAATATGGTAAAAACTATCCTGCAAAAGGATAGTGAAGTATATAAATCTAAAGACCTCAAGGAGAGCGGATTCATTTTTTCGGCATTTAATTCAGAATCTTCAGCGTATTTGATTCCTTCAGATTCTTCTGAAAACCTGGAATATGAATTCCAGTTTAAAGAAGAGGAGGATGTTTCAGGATCTGAAATTATTGAGGCCGAAGGAAATTTTTCGCAGAGCGAAATAGATCAGCGAGATCACGAAAATCTTGTTCAGGCAGGGATAGATGACATTAAAAAAGGTAAACTGCATAAGGTTGTTTTATCACGTTCGGAAACAGTAGAGCTATACGATCCTTCTCCATTCCGCATATTTAAAAATTTATTAAATAAATATCCGAATGCCTTTGTTTATCTATGGTATCATCCCGAAACCAGTTATTGGCTGGGAGCTTCCCCTGAAACACTTTTAAGAACAGAGCGTACCAGGTTTAGTACCATGGCGCTTGCAGGAACCCAGGTTTTTAAGGGCAGCACCGATGTAGAATGGGGGGGGAAGGAAGTTGAAGAACAACTTTTTGTAACCGATTATATAACAAATACCCTGGAAAAAATGCCGGCAGTAAGGAGTCTGGAGCTTTCCAGGTCCTACTCTAAAAAGGCCGGTAATCTTCTACATATTTGTACCGATATCAATGGTTATTTAACTTCCGAAGAAAATATCGGGGAGCTTATAAAAGAATTACATCCCACCCCGGCCATTTGCGGATTGCCTAAAGAAAAAGCTCTGAAGTTTATTCTTGAAAAGGAGAATTACAAAAGAGAATTCTATGCCGGCTTTCTTGGAGAACTGAATTTAAAAACACATACTCAAAGAAGTAGTAACCGGCATAACCAGGAAAATCAGCAATTCAGTTCTATATCTAAGAAAAGTGATTTATATGTAAATCTAAGATGTATGATGTTGAAAGACGGAAATGCCAGGATATATGTGGGTGGAGGAATTACAAAAGATTCCAATGCGGGCGATGAATGGATGGAAACTGTAAATAAATCTCAAACCATGAAGGCGGTACTTGTTAAATAAGCCCAAAATCTGTACTCCAAATTATTGGTAAATTGTAATTTTGAGCTTCTATGAAATACTCCAAAATACCTGTAGCAAGATCTGTAGTTTCTTTATGCGTTTCAAAAGACATTAAAAATGTCGTGATATCCCCAGGATCGCGTAATGCACCTCTAACCATTGGCTTTACCCATCACAGCGATATTAACGCCTATAGCATTGTGGATGAACGCTGTGCTGCCTTTTTTGCTTTGGGCATGGCTCAGCAGCTTAAAAAGCCCGTTGCTTTGGTCTGTACTTCCGGTTCTGCCCTTCTAAATTATTATCCTGCTATCTCAGAAGCTTTTTATAGTGATATTCCTCTGGTAATTATTTCAGCAGATAGACCCGTAGAACGAATAGATATTGGTGACGGGCAGACAATAAGGCAGAAGAACGTATTCGAAAATCATATTCTGTATTCTGCAAATCTTTATTCAGAACTGGTTCTGGAAAAAGAGACTAACGATCCAAAATTGCAGCAAAAGCAGTTTGAGGCGCAAAAGCATAATGAGAGAGAGGTAAATCTGGCGTTGAATAAAGCGATAGAAGAGAAGGGCCCCGTACACATTAATGTTCCTTTTTATGAACCTCTTTATGATACCCTGGAAGATATTGAAGTAACTCCACTACAGATTTTTCCTGAAATAAAGGAGAGGCATTACTCTACCAGGCAACTTCAGCCATATGCCGATGTCTGGAATCAGGTAGAACGAAAAATGGTAATTGTTGGAGTCGCTCAGCCAAATGCAGTAGAGCAGGAGTTTTTGGATAAGCTGGCTCAGGACAAAAGTGTGATTGTTTTTACTGAAACTACTTCCAATCTTCATCATGAAGAATTTTTCACCCGTATAGATACCTTAATAGGGCCTATTGAAAAGGATCATAACCGGCAGGACTTGTTTTTCAAACTTCAACCCGATATTCTGCTCACCTTTGGAGGAATGATCGTTTCTAAAAAGATCAAGGCTTTTCTACGAAATTATAATCCAAAGCATCACTGGCATGTGGATTCTAAAAAAGCCTATAACACTTTCTTCTGTTTGAATAAGCATTTTGAGACCGAAGTAAATTCATTTTTCTCTGAATTTCTTCCGCTTACTGAAAAAGTGGAAAGTGATTATGCCAGTTTCTGGAAAGACATTAAAAAGAAACGCCAGAAACGCCATGAGGAATATATGGCAGAAATCACCTATTCAGATCTTAAAGCTATGCAAATC
>JAGXII010000202.1 GCA_024635735.1 Christiangramia sp.
TAGAGGTCAGTATTTAAATACGTATCTTTAATTGCAGTAAATACGTAAAATTATGGATATTTTTAAGGGTCAAAATCTTCTGGAGTTCTCTGATCGGTTTAAAACCGATAATGATTGCAAGGAGTACTTAGCTTCTATTAAAGCGGAAACCGACTATAAATGTACCCGTTGTAACCACCATGCCTATCAATTGCGAAAGGATTTTTCAAGACAGTGCAATATCTGTCGCCATATAGAATCTACCACCGCCAATACACTTTTTCACAAGGTAAAATTTGGTGTTAGAAAGGCTTTCTTTATCTGTTTTGAAATGGCCACTACAACCAAGAGTTTATCTGCAAGTTATATGAGTGTTCGTTATGGAGTTACAGAAAAAACAGCTAGGCTATTTATGCTCAAAGTGAGGGAAGCTATGGCTTCAAGTGGAAACAACCCAATGGACGGCGATGTCCACGTTGATGAGTTTGTACTAGGTGGAAGGGACCAAGGAAAAACGGGGAGAAGTTATGAAGGCAAGAAAAAGAAAGCGGTCACAGCTGTCCAGTTGACAAAGGATGGTAAGGTAAAGCGCATGTACGCTATGAAAATAGATGATTTTTCAGCCCAGTCACTTCAATATATATTTATCAACCACATAAGCCGCGAAGCTAAAGTGACCACCGACAAATGGAGGGGTTATAGGCCAATAGCAAAGGCATACGACATTACTCAGATAGAAAGCAATAAAGGAATGAACTTTAAAGCCCTCCATACGATGATACACCAAGTCAAATCTTGGATAAGAACCACCTATTCCTGGGTAAGCGATCAAAATCTGAATAGATATTTCAATGAATTCTGTTTTAGGATAAACCGTTCTCAATCTAAGGCAACGATATTCAATAATGTAATTACTAAAATGGTAAAAGGAGACGTGATTTTTCAAGCCCAATTAATAAGTAACTAACTACTGACCTCTATAATTTTTAAATAAGCCTCGGGATCATTTTTTTTGATGGCAGTTCTAAGAACACCAATAAAAATTTTAGCATCAATTGGAAAGTTGCCATTCAGTATTGTTTTAAACTCTCGCTCTGTCACGAAATCCAGATATCCATGTAATCTATAAGCAACATTTGCCTTAGCATCCTCATTGCTATTTTTAAGTTTTTCCAACTCATCCACCTGATAAGCCCACCAACCTACATTTTTGAAATTGGCAGTCATAATATCTGCTCTTAATAAATAGTCATATTCATCCTGTTGTTCCCTTTCAAAATAAGTAGCCTGTTTAAATTTTCGCCGCTGAGATTTAAAACCATCGGTTCGCTTAATCTCCTTCATTCGATCTTCGATTTCGTCATCTAACCCAAAATCTTCATATTTATCTTTCATCCTATCTAGCTTTTCATAAGCCTGATAATAATTTCTTGTACGCCTTAAGGTCTCCACAGATGCAACCTCCTCTTCATAAAGCTTGCGTATAAAATTTTCATCTGCAGGCCTCAAACCTTTCCTGATAGCTTCCAAAGTAAAACCTGTCATAGCGTTGGAGATCACAACAGCTTCAGGCCACTGATCTTCTTTACCATCAAAATAATAAATATCTGTTGGGAAATCCAGATTGTCATAAAATCTAAGATAGTCTTCCATTTCATAGATCATATAATCTTTTTTCCCTGCAAGGCCTATAAACATATAAGGCTGTTCTTTATTAACATGTTTTGGACTTACAAATGAATTTCCGATAGCCATAATTCCGCCCCAATTCTTATATATATAAGGCAATGCCGAAGCAACCTGGGCGCCCTCTGCCATGCCTGCGGAGTAAATAAGACTTTGATCTACCGGATAATTAGAAATTACTGTGTTCACCATCGAGGTAGCTATTTTTACAATGCTGTCTATGGGTCTCGATTTTAAATCCATATTTAAAGAAAAAATAAGGTATCGCTGTTCTTCGGCCGCTGTTCTGAAGAGATTGGCGGTATTCCTTCCTCTACCCTTCGGATCAAAAACAAAAATTGTTGGATAACTTTTTTCATTAGAATAATTTGAAGGCACATAAACTGAATAAGTTATATCCTTACTCCCGGAAATAGGTAAAGAGTCGGTTATGGCTCCTTTGGTAATCCTTAATTCCTGAGCCTGAAAAACACCAATTGTGAATACTGCTATAAGTGAGAATAGAAATTTTTTCATAGGTAATAGAAGAATATAAGCTTAAAGATAATGAATTGTATCATGAATCATTCCATAAAAAAGCCTGCATGGTGTACATGCAGGCTGTGAAATTTATATATCTATTCTGATTTTACACGCTGATATTTTACTTTTGATTTATCAGGAAAAAACCATTTCGCCATCAAAGAAACAATAAGTAGATCTGCAAATATCAGGAACATTACTCTTATGACCTCAATTCCCGAAAATGACATTCCGGTAAATCCAACCAATCCTGTAATCAATGCAAGCACTAAAAATAATAACGTCTTTGTTCTCATAACTTACTTAATAATTTTAAGCAAATCTAAGCACATTCCAGACATGAGATTCATAAGAAAAATACAATTAAAATCAATTTAACTAAATGAAAACACGCTGGTGACAATATGTTAATATTACAACCTAAAGCGATAAATTTTAACAACTATTGAAGCAATTATTTTTCGTTTTATTTAGAAAAATTCCGGCAACCTATTAATACTGAATTTTCTGTGTGATAGGCGCGTCTTCCACTACATTGGATAGTACAATATGGGTTCGGGTTTCGCCATAAGTAATTAATTTATCGATTAGCTTTTCCAAATGCACCTGATCCCTAAGGATCACCTCCATGATAATATTTTCGTTTCCTGTTATCCTGTAGCAGTTGATCACTTCTTTAAAAGTAGAAACTGTTTCAAGAAAGGCTTTAAGCCTGCCGGTAAAAGCTCTTAAAGTAATGATCGCCTTTAATTGATATCCTAATTTCTGGTGAGACAATTGAGTTTTATAAGAATTTATAATCCCAGCATCTTCCATTTTCTTAATACGTTCAGCAACCGCAGGAGAAGTGAGTCCTACTTTACGGCCAATTTCAGAAAAAGAGATCCTCGCGTTTAATTGAAGTTGCTCCAGGATGGTCCAGTTTAAATGATCCATTATTTTTAAAGTATTATTTTTTATTTTCTTTTAAATTTAAAGATAAATCTTTGATATACTAATTTTTTAAAATTTATTTCCCCTGAACTCGTATTAATTTAGAGGTTAAATTGCAGATATGAAATATCTTTCAGGAAACCGAAGATCAGGAAAGTCGGCGCTTTACTTTAAGGCCCAGGAGATCATGCAGATTTCCAGGAGAATTTCTGATTATCTCATTCCCGACCTTGCAGTATTGAACGATAATGGATCTGAGAACAAACATATTTATGTCACCGGTGATATCATAAGACATTCGAACTCGCTTTTATTAAATATCGATAAGGCAGAAACCGAATACTTTCAGGACACCCGTATGAAATATGTGGCCAGTGTAAATATTTTAACGGAAAGGTTATACCGAAACTGTGAAAGACTTGAATATGTAAATAGTAATGGACGGGAATTTTTAAAAATTCTAAGACATGAACTTCAGAAATTCAGAAAACTGCAACGAATCTGGAAACTGACATTATAATTAAATTAAAGCATAAAAAACCCGGATCAAATTCCGGGTTTTTTATTTCTACTTCTTGACTCTACATATTTCTTCTGTACTGCCCTCCTACTCCGAATAAAGCATGCGTGATCTGCCCAAGCGAACAAACTTTTGTTGCTTCCATCAATTCTTCAAATAAGTTCTCATTATCTACAGCGGCTTTCTTTATCCTTTCAAGTGTCTCCTCTGCTACTGATGCCTTCGCTTTATGTAAAGTTTCCAGAGTTTTGATCTGATGTTCTTTTTCTTCTTCTGTTGCTCTGATCACTTCACCAGGGGTAACCGTAGGAGAACCTGTAGAACTTAAAAAAGTATTCACTCCAATTATTGGGTAATCCCCATTATGCTTCAGAGTTTCATAATACAGACTTTCCTCCTGAATCTTACCTCGCTGGTACATGGTTTCCATTGCTCCAAGTACTCCTCCTCTTTCAGTTATTCTGTCAAATTCGGTTAATACAGCCTCTTCTACAAGTTCTGTAAGTTCTTCGATAATAAAAGAACCCTGAATTGGATTTTCATTCTTGGTAAGACCTAATTCTTTATTGATGATCAACTGTATCGCCATCGCTCTTCTTACGGAGGCTTCTGTAGGCGTTGTAATTGCTTCATCGTAAGCATTGGTATGCAGGGAATTACAGTTGTCATAAATAGCGTACAATGCCTGTAAGGTTGTTCTAATATCATTAAAATCGATCTCCTGGGCATGTAATGATCTACCTGAAGTTTGAATATGATATTTTAGCATTTGAGCTCTGGAGTTCGCTCCGTATTTATGTTTCAGAGCCTTAGACCAGATTCGTCTTGCAACACGACCTATAACTGCGTATTCCGGATCTACTCCATTCGAGAAAAAGAATGATAAATTCGGTCCGAATTTATTGATATCCATTCCACGACTTAGGTAATACTCTACATAAGTGAATCCATTGGCCAGAGTGAATGCCAATTGAGTAATTGGATTCGCACCGGCTTCGGCTATGTGATATCCGGAAATAGAAACCGAATAGAAATTTCTAACTTTCTCTTCAATAAAATACTGCTGAACATCCCCCATCAGTCTTAAGGCAAATTCCGTAGAGAAAATACAGGTATTCTGCGCCTGATCTTCTTTCAGAATATCGGCCTGAACAGTTCCACGAACTACACTGATGGTATCAGCCTTTATCTTTTCATAAACATCTTTGGGAAGAACCTGATCTCCAGTTAAACCCAGTAACATTAAACCAAGACCATTATTCCCTTCCGGAAGTTCTCCCTGGTACTTAGGTCTTTCTATATCATTATCGTCATAAAATTCTTTCAGCTTCGCTTCAACCTTATCTTCGAGTCCGTTTTCCTTAATATATTTTTCACAATTCTGATCGATTGCTGCGTTCATGAAAAATCCAAGCAACATCGGTGCCGGACCATTAATGGTCATACTCACCGAGGTCATCGCATCTGCAAGATCGAAACCGGAGTATAATTTCTTCGCATCATCAAGACAGCAAATAGAAACTCCTGAGTTACCAATTTTACCGTAAATATCCGGCCTATGATCAGGATCATTACCATATAGCGTCACAGAATCGAATGCTGTTGACAGTCTTTTAGCCGGCAATCCCTGGCTCACATAGTGAAAACGCCTGTTAGTTCTTTCAGGTCCACCTTCACCTGCGAACATTCTCGTAGGATCTTCTCCTGTTCTTTTGAAGGGATATAGCCCTGCCGTATAGGGAAATTCTCCCGGTACATTCTCCTGAAGACACCATCCAAGAATATCTCCCCAGGCCTTATATTTTGGAAGTGCCACTTTTGGAATTTGAGTATGGGATAGTGACTCTGTATGAGTTTCAATTTTAATTTCCTTATCACGAACCTTGAAACTGTAGACAGGCTCTCTGTATTTGGTGACCTTTTCTTTCCAGGCAAGGATCATCTCCCAGTTATAAGGATCAAGATCCATTTTAGTTTTATCGAATTCAGCAAAAAGAAGTTTTAAGAAATCGCTATCAGCGTCATTCTGAACTTGTTTCAGAATCTCATCCTTATCCAATCCGTTTTTATCAAGATGAGACGTCTCGACTGCGCTCGACGTGACATTTCCAACAGAAAGTATCGTTTTATAGATACCGTATAACCTTTGGGCTACCTCAACCTGTGATTTCGCTTTTTCATCATAACCACGATTATTTTCGGCAATTTCAGAAAGGTATCGGGTACGCTTTGGTGGAATTACAAAGATCTTTTCGCTCATCTCCCTGGAGATCTCAAAAGTGGAATGGAGTCCGCTTTTGGTATTTTCTTCGATCTCATCCATGATACTCTTGTAAAGCGTATTCATTCCCGGATCATTAAACTGAGAAGCAATAGTTCCAAAAACCGGAAGCTTTTCAGCATCTGCATGCCATAACTGATGATTTCGCTGGTATTGCTTTTTTACATCACGCAAGGCATCCTGCGCTCCTCTTTTGTCGAATTTATTGATCGCAACGAGATCAGCAAAATCAAGCATATCTATCTTTTCCAGTTGAGTCGCAGCTCCAAATTCAGGAGTCATCACATAAAGCGAAACATCAGAATGATCCAGAATCTCCGTATCACTCTGCCCGATTCCGGAGGTTTCAAGAATAATAAGGTCGTAATTCGCTGCCTTTAAAACTTCAACAGCCTCTGCCACATATTTTGATAAAGCCAGGTTCGATTGCCTGGTAGCCAAAGAACGCATATAAACCCTTGGATGATTGATAGAATTCATACGAATCCTGTCCCCAAGAAGCGCTCCACCAGTCTTTCTTTTTGACGGATCTACCGAAACTATCCCAATATGTTTATCAGGAAAGTCCATAAGGAACCTTCGTACCAGTTCGTCCACCAGACTTGATTTACCAGATCCTCCTGTACCTGTGATTCCCAGAACGGGAATTTTCTCGGTTTTATAATCGTCTTTACTGAAATATTTTTTGAATTCCTCGTGACGGTTTTCGGCAAGAGAAATAAGTCTGGAAATTGTATTTACATTTTTATTCTTCAGATTTTTAGAAACCTTATCAGACTCCTGAAGACATGGAACATCATTATCAACTGTTTTGATCATATCATTGATCATTCCCTGAAGTCCCATCTCGCGACCATCATCCGGCGAATAAATTCGATCTATTCCATAGTCCATCAATTCTTTGATCTCCTCCGGAAGGATCACGCCGCCTCCGCCGCCAAAAATCTTAATATGGCCTGCTCCCTTTTCCTTCAACAGGTCGTGCATATATTTGAAATATTCAATATGACCACCCTGATAAGATGTCATTGCAATCGCGTGAGCATCTTCCTGTATAGCACAATTCACCACCTCTTCCACACTGCGATCATGACCTAAATGAATCACTTCAACACCTGTTGCCTGAATGATCCGGCGCATGATATTGATTGCTGCGTCATGACCATCAAACAAAGAAGCTGCGGTTACAATTCTTATTTTATTTTCAGGTTTATAGGGACTTTGTTGTTCCATTTTTAACGATGTCTAAATTTTGGTGTTGCAATTTACGAAAAA
>JAGXII010000203.1 GCA_024635735.1 Christiangramia sp.
GTATTGTTAGGCGCGGCATCTGAGATAATTCCTTTATCGGAAGACAGCATGATCGAAGCCATTAAGAAATTGTTTCAGCATAAAAGTGAAAGGATCATTAAGCTGAACCTGGAAGCTTTTTCTGAAGGAAAAAAAGTAGCCGAAGGAATTACTGATCTGGCTGCCAGTAAATAAGTTAATTGTATATCCGACTTTAAGTACTCTAGTTCTTTCGTCACCCTGAATTTATTTCAGGGTCTCAATATATTATATTAATTCTTAATCTTATAAGATTCTGAAACAAGTTCAGAATGACGTAATTTTTAATTTCATTCCCGATACTATTTTCAAACTCTAAATCCTCAACCAAATTTTTGCCCTTTTTAAATTGCCATAGGATAGAGTGGTTACTAAAGAGCGATTTTCGAATTTTCCAGTACTTTTTTTATAGTTTCAGATAAAATTATTACCCCTTTCTCAATTTGTTCCTTATGCATATTTGAAAAAGAAAGCCGCAACCGGTCATCCTTTTTGCTGGAGGGATCAAAGGTTCTGCCGGTTACAAATACAACGCCTTTAGCGACAGTTTCTTTAAAAATATCTGTTGACTTAATATGCGGTGGTAATTTAAGCCAGATATAAAATCCTCCTTTTGGTTCATTCCAGGTGATCTCTTTCGGCATGTAGGTTTTCAAATGCTTTTGAAGCAAATTTTTTCGTTCCAGATATTCACCTCTTAAAAATGCCAAATAAGGCTCCAGTTTTTGTTGTGCTAAAAACTCATTGGCTAGTATCTGCATGAAATTAGAAGTACAGGCATCCAACGCTTGTTTAACCGATTCTGCTTTTGCGAAAATTTCTTTAGAAGACAGCATATAACCTAATCTGAAACCTGGCCCAAGTATTTTTGAAAATGATCCTGTATAAATAATTTCCACATCCTTTACACCAAATGATTTCATGGCCTTAGTGAGATGTTTTTCATCTTCATTAAAATAAAGATCACTGTAAGCATCATCTTCGAGTAGTATTATTCCTGTACCGGATAAAACTTTCAGAAGTTCCTTTTTTCTTTCAGGCGTATAAATGATACCTGCCGGATTGTGATAATTAGGCGTGACATATAAAAATTTAGGCTTTCGGTCTAAAGTTTCAATTTTACTTTTCAAAGCTTCTATATCGATACCATCCTTATCAATCGGTATACTATGTACTTCAGCTCCATAAGTTTCAAAAACCGACAAGGCTCCTACAAAACAGGGATTTTCAGTTAATATTATATCTCCTTCGTTTACAAATTCCTGGGTAATAATGGATATGGCCTGAAGCGAACCCGTAGTGATCAAAATTCTATTATCATCAACGTCCAATCCCTTGTTTTTCAAATAGTTTTCCAGGGATTTAATCAGAGGAGGATAACCGGAGGTTGGGCCGTATTGAAAGCATAATTTTTTTATGTTTTCAGGCAAGGAATTATAAATCTCATCAATTTGTTTTACGGGAAACAAATCATTGTTTGGCATACCACCGGCAAATGAGATCAGGCTTTTTCCGGAAGCCTGTTTCATTAATGTTTTATGTCTTCTGAATGCATGGAATTAACTGCGTTCGAAAATGCATACATACCCTGAAAAGTTTTAGCTGTTCTATCAAAATAACGAATATGTAATCAAACATTTACTGATGAATATCAGTTAAAATCATATTTCAAATGGCTTCCTTTACAATTATTAAATTCCTTGTTTTGTATGCTTCATTCAAAATTAATCCATCCGGAAAGCATTGTTGTTGTCGGGGGATCCGATAATATTCATAGTCCCGGCGGCAGAGTTTTGAAAAACCTGATCGACCATCAGTTTAAAGGACAATTATTTGCGGTCAATCCCAAACAGGAAGTTGTTCAGGGGTTTAGATCTTATAATGATATCAATGATATTCCAGAAGTTGATCTTGCTATAGTCGCGATCGCAGCGAAATATGTTTATGAAACCGTAAAGATACTTACCCAGCAAAAGAACACTAAAGGCTTTATAATTTTTTCGGCCGGATTTAGTGAAAAGGATGAAAATGGTGCACAATTGGAAAAGAAAATTGTGGAATTAATTAATGAAGCAGGCGGAAGTTTATTAGGTCCTAACAACATTGGATTAATAAATAAACATTATACGGGAGTTTTTACAACACCGGTCCCAAAACTAGATGAAAAAGGAGTCGATTTCATATCAGGTTCAGGCGCAACAGCAGTCTTTATAATTGAAGCGGCGAAAAGTATGGGTCTCACATTTTCCAGCATTTATACCGTTGGAAACAGTGCCCAACTTGGAGTAGAGGAGGTCCTGGAATATTTAGATCAATCTTTTGAAAAGGGATCAAGTTCAAAAGTAAAACTGCTTTATATTGAAAGTATAAAGAACCCGCTAAAGTTCTTAAAACATACAGCTTCCTTGATACGTAAAGGCTGTAAAATAGCGGCCATTAAGGCCGGTAGTTCAGAAGCGGGGAACAGGGCGGCTTCTTCACATACGGGCGCGATAGCCAATTCAGATGTCTTTGTAGATACCTTGTTTAAAAAAGCGGGAATTATTCGCTGTTATGGTAGAAACGAACTTATTACTGTTGCCGGTATTCTCTTGCAAAAAGAATCGGAAGGAAAGAATATAGCGATCATCACCCATGCCGGAGGTCCTGCTGTAATGCTCACAGATGTGTTGTCAAAGAACGGACTAAAAATTCCTCATTTAGAAGGAGAAGAAAGCGAAGCCTTGCTAGGCCAGTTATTTGACGGGTCTTCCGTATCCAATCCTATTGATTTCTTAGCCACAGGCAACGCTCAGCAGTTAGATACCATAATTGGATATTGTGAAAACGCTTCCGAAATTGATGCGATGGCTGTTATTTTCGGGAGCCCGGGCTTAACAGCTGTAGATGATGTATATGATGTATTGAATGAAAAGATCAAAACTTCTAAAAAGCCGATCTATGCCATCTTACCCTCAGTGGTGAATGTCAAGAATGAAATTCAGGAGTTTATAAAAAAGAATAATATCGCGTTTCACGATGAAGTTTTATTCGGAAATGCCCTGGCCAGGGTATATAATCATACTACGGTCAGGGATGAAGCTAAAGAACCTGACTTTAAAAATTTCAAAAAAGCAAGAAAACTGATAGATGCGCTTCCAAATGGATATATGTCAACAGAAAATGCGGTTACCTTGTTGAATCATGCAGGAGTGAAATTTGCGACTCCGTTTCATGTTCAGAAGGAAGAAAAGCTAAACAATATTTTAAAGTCGGTTAATTACCCGGTAGTTCTTAAAGTTGAGGGTCCTTTGCATAAATCTGATGTTGGCGGGGTCATTTTAAATATTTCAGATGAAACCGAACTAATTGACAGCTTCCGTAAGCTGATGCAAATTGAAGGGGCAGTTTCAGTTTTGATCCAGCCTATGCTGAAGGGAATGGAACTATTCATCGGGGCAAAAAAGGAAACAAATTATCCTCATGTGATTTTATGCGGACTGGGAGGTATTTTTGTTGAAGTACTAAAAGATATAAGTGCTTCGATGACTCCAGTTTCAGAGCAAGATGCATTAAAAATGATCACTGATCTAAAAGCATATCCTATACTGAAAGGTATTAGAAGGCAAACCGGAGTAAACATCGAATTATTTGCTGAAACTATTGTAAACCTTTCAAATTTGTTGCTTATGGTTCCGGAAATCGCGGAATTAGACCTGAATCCTCTTATGGCTACTGAAAAAGGCGTGACCGCTGTGGACGTAAGAATTCGTTTAGAAAAATAGATATTTTACTCTTTAACTAAATTAGTAAGTAAACCGTTAAGCGCATGATAGTGATCGCATAAAGAGAATATTTTAGTTTGGTTAGTTAAGGAGGCGCCCATTAATAAGGGAGCTTTTTTATTTAATAATCCAGTAAAATCCATCGGTTTCCGGCACTCTGGAGGGTGAAAACCTGCTGTGTCTTAATGCTGGTCACCTTGGAATTCGTTCTCACATCAAAAAGGTCATCTCCTCCAAGAAATATAAATGGTTTTTCAGTGGTTCCAACCCATGATAAAAGCCGGATGATTCTTCCTTTATTGAGCGATGCCTGAGGAATTACGATCGCCGACATTTGATTATTTATTCTTAAAGTTCCTACTTCATCTGTAATTACATAATCTCCTGAAGCGCTGGTTGTGGAAGAATAGTTTTGATAACCTGCATTAGTCCAGGAAGCCTGTCCGGTGGAATTAATGGAAAGTACCTGGCCTTCGGTGCCGCGAACTGTTGGAAGGACATAGTCGGAATCTGGAGAGGATCCAATTCCCACTCTTCCGGCAAAATATCCGGCAAATACATTTGAATTAGCATCACCCAAAGCGATGCTGTAAATACCGTAAATATTTCCCACTCCCTGAATACTTCCTATTTCAGAATAAATACCAAAATTATTACTTTTGGCTCCGAATGTCCTGCCTACGCGATTGAATATTCCATAGATATCATTGGTCCCGGTATTCTGGTATGTCTCATTGAAAATGCCATAATGAATCCCGGTTCCCACACCACCCACGTTTGTCTTAATCCCATACTTATTTCCATTAGTGTTACTTCTATTATCATTGATGATCCCGTAAGTTGTAAGGTTATCGGTTGCTGAATTTGCATTGTCAACAGTCAGCCCTTTCTTTAAAGTAAGATCTTTTCCTGCAGTTATGGCTACTTCCAGCCGGGAGGTGATCTGGTCGGTTCCAATCCCTATACTTGCATCCCGGTATATAAGATCGGTAAGATTATTGGGACTGGCAGAGGTTCCAGGTTTATAAAAATTTGAAGAAGCAGCATCGGTTCCCAGTGCTTTCCATTTAGACTCAGTAGAATTCCAGTAATAAAATCCTATGGAAAAACCTGTAACGCTTTTGTTTAGAAAAATCAGCATTCCGTTTTGATCCGTCCCCGGAGTTTCATCCGGAAACTTATCAATTCTGGGAATTAGGATTCCGTCTATGCTGGCAGGATTGGCCTTATCTGTAGCAATAATATCCAGTTGAGCTTTGGGATCGGAAGTTCCAATTCCTACCTGAGAATAAAAGATAGTGATAGTAAAAAATGTGAGGATTAGGCAAATAGTTTTCATAGTCAAACAGATTAGGTTGACATTTTAGAAAAACTTTTAAGTGATTAAGGCTGAGTTAAATATAGTTTATTTCTTTCAAGTAATAAAAAATTACCTGGCTAACTCACTTATTTTATTCTGAAGTATTTTTATCTCATCCCTTAGCCTCGCCGCCTGCATAAAATCAAGCTCTTTGGCAGCAGATTCCATTTCTTTTCGTTTTTGGCGTACCTTTTTCTCCATCTGAGGTTTGGTTAGGTATTCCGCTTCTTCTTCAGCCGCTTTAAGGTCCGGCCGTTTCTCGTGATCGTAGATATCCAGCTTTTCTTTTATTAAAGCGTTATTATACTTCTTAATAAGAGCAGTAGGGGTGATATTATTTTCCTTGTTATACTCTATCTGTTTAGAACGTCTATATTCTGTTTGATCTATAGTTTTTTGCATACTGGCAGTGATCTTATCTGCATATAAGATGGCTTTACCTTCCACATGTCTTGCTGCGCGCCCAATTGTTTGGGTAAGATAGGAACGTTATATTGGTTAGGTAACATTTTCGCCAATTCTCCCCCGTTACGTCCGTTCGCCGAACTCACACACCCTCACCGGTCACCACTCTTTAGTATTGGAA
>JAGXII010000204.1 GCA_024635735.1 Christiangramia sp.
CCTCTACTTTAGCCTCATATTCCTTTTCAAATTTCTCGGAATCCTTCTCCATTTTTTCAGACCATTTCTCCATTTTATCTTCGAAATCTTTTCCGAATTTCTTTTCAAAATTAGCCTCCCATTTTTCAAGATACTTATCGCCGTCTTTTTTATAGGCATCATAATCGAACTTCATATCCTTCATATTTTCGGCAAACTCCGGTGGCAGAGGATGGTCAGATATATTTGCCAGAATCGGGCCCACAAGATCTGTCATTAAAGGTTGGAGTAACTCCGGAAGTTTATCCAGTCCCTTAAGAGCGCTCATATCCATATCCATGTCAAAATTCGTATTCATCCCGCCGGAAGAATTGATCTTTACCGTTCCCTGGGAAGATGATGTTTCCAGATTCCAGGAATCCAGTAACTTTTTAGTCTCTTCGCTGCTGGCTCCCTCTGCAGTAAGATAAGCCTCGACCTCAACCTCGTTCTTATCCCAGTTTTCGATGATCACATTAGTATGCCGGGAGTCTATCTCCACATTCACATCTGCAGAAGTTTTATAATTTTTGCTCAGCTTTTTTGTCTGGGCAAAGGACGCTGTGGTGATGAACAACAGCATCAAAAGTGCATAATTAAGCCTGATAGTTTTCATTTCTATTGTTTTTTGATTGTTTAAGTTCTTTAAGTTTACTCTTTAAATTCTTCAGAAGATCCAGTCTTAGCTGAAGATTCGAGATCATAGCCTGAACGGTCTCTTCGTTTAAACCAGATTCTTCGATCTCAGCGTTCAATGCTATATATTCCTTATCTAAAGTTTCCAGTTTGGTCATAAATGAATCTATAAGTTCTTTATTCTTAGGAGTCATATCCAGTTTAGCCAACTGTATATTTAAACTTGCCATATAATAATCTTCTATCTTTTTAAATTCGGGCGAGACACTGCTCAGCCTGTAATCTGTGGCGGGAGCATCATTTTTGGTCTCCTGCTTCACCGGTGTTTCCACCACCTGATTTTCCGGAACCATGCTCTCATTCTGATTTCCGAAGAAAAGGAAACCTGCTATTCCCAAAGCCACCACCGCTACCGCGGCAATTTGCAGATAGGTATAGAAGTAATTTTTCTTCTCCCTGGGTAAAGCCTCATCCAGCCGGGCCTCGAATCTTTTCTGGTGCCCTTTATTCAGCTTTTTCTGATTACTGAGTTCCTGATTACGGAACATTTCTCTAATATCCTGTCCCATTTTTTATAGTTTTAAGTTCATCCTGCAATTTTTTCTTTCCTCTGTGTACCAGTGTTCGCGAAGCTACCTGGGTTATATCCAGTATTTCGCTAATTTCTTCATGATCATATCCCTCTATCAAATAAAGCATCAAAGGATATTTATATTTTTCGGGTAAACGTTCAATTTCTTTTTTCACCTCTTCGATGCCTATTCCATCTTCCACCTGCCAGTCGTCCTGTTCATCTACCGTTCCCAGGATCTGCTCATTAATGGCTATTAATTCCATTTTTTTCGCTTTCAGCTTATCCAGACACTTATTGATCACAATTCGCTTTAACCAGGCCCCAAAGGTGACTTCTCCGTTAAACTGATGTAATTTTGAAAAGGCCTTTATAAAAGCTTCCTGCATGGCATCCTCTGCTTCCATCGTATCTTTCAAAAACCTTAAGGCAACGTAATACATCCCGTCACAGTACTGGTTATACAGCTTTAATTGTGCCCTGCGGCTGTTTTGCTTACAAGCTTCTATTAGCTTATGCTGTATCAATTTAAATTCGGTTTTGATGGGTTAGTTCATTTTAAAGACGAGACAAAAAGTCCCGCGTTGCAAAAATTCCGAAAAAATTTCCAATTCCTCCAATATTCTTACTTTTAATAGATTATTCAAAATGTATATCCGTTTTTAGTCATAATAGTTATCTCGTCACCCTGTCCCGATAGCTATCGGGATATTTCAGGCTCTCATTTTATAATGAGGATTTATAGTATTTTAAGATTCTGAAACAAGTTCAGAATGACGTACTTTATTAAATTATGATACTTTACGGACAATCAATTATTCAATTTAAAAATTGAAATTATACTGGCTTGATTTTTGAAATTCCAAAAGCATTATGGGAAACACCTATAAACTGATTCTGAAGATACTCGGCGCAATAATAGCTATTGCCCTGATCCTTTTATTTGTGATTCATTATAACACCAAGGCTCACAGTCCTGAAGATACGGTTTCCTACTCCGGAAAAAATCTGGAAATGGAAGTTTTCTACAATCGTCCTTACAAAAAAGACAGGGAGATCTTTGGCGGACTTGTCCCTTTCAATAAAGTATGGAGAACTGGCGCCAATGAAGCGACTACTTTTGTAACCAATAAAGATATACTGGTAGATGGCAGTCTTTTAAGGGCTGGAAAATATACTTTATGGACGATTCCCATGGATTATAGCTGGAAGGTTATGTTCAATTCAAAAATGTATCCCTGGGGAATTAATCTGGACAAGGAGGCTTACCGGGATCCGGTTTTTGATTCTCTCGTACTGGAAGCTCCCGTGATGAAAACGAATCCTCCTGTAGAACAATTCACTATATATTTTGAACAGGAAGGAGAATTTATTGATTTGATATTATCCTGGGATAAGACCCTTATTAAAATACCTATAAAACAACCAGAGGCGCCAAAAGGCACCTCGGTTTAATAAATAAAGAAAATTTTAATTTCTTAGTCTTCGTCTAATAATAAATTTAATGTGACGTCTATATTATCTCGCGTCGCTTTTGAATAAGGGCAGATCTCATGAGCTTCATTTACCAGCATTTCTCCTTTTTCAATATCATCGACTCCTGGTAAATAAGAATCAAGAATAACAGCAAGCTCCAATTCCTCTTCGTCGCTTTGTCCTATTTTTACAGTAGCTGTTACGCTAAAATCCCCAAGATCTATTTTATGTTTTTCGGCTACTACTTCCAGAGCGCTTCCAAAACAGGAAGAATAGGCAGCGCCAAAGAGTTGTTCAGAATTGGTAAATTTACCACCTTCACCTCCCATACTTTCAGGCATACTCAGTTCCATATCGATGATTCCATCATCGCTACGGGTGTGTCCTTTTCTTCCTCCGGTAGTTGTAACCTTAGCTTTATATAATGTTTTCATGGCTTGATTTAATTAATTAATTTAGGTTGCTTCAATATACCAAGCAAATAAGGATGCCTCAAAGCAGGATTTCATAAATTTGTCATAAATATTAAGTCAATTTTGAGCAAAAAGCAGCAAAAATCAGCCCTGAGCGAAACCGAAAGCAATCCGTCTTCAAAAAATATCAGTGCAGAATCTGCCAGGAAGATTCGGAATTTCAGAAAAAATAAGTTTTCTGAACAGGAGCTGCTACAAAAATTGCTTCATGGGGACAAAACAGCTTTAGGCCGCGGAATTACTCTTATTGAAAGTAATCAGAAAGCTCATCAGCAACAGGCCGAATTTATTATTGAAGGTGCATTACCCCATGCACATAAATCTATAAGAATTGGCATTACCGGTGTTCCCGGGGTTGGAAAAAGCACTTTTATTGAAAGTTTTGGTTCTTACCTCATCTCTAAAGGAAAGAAAGTGGCAGTACTGGCAGTGGATCCCAGCAGTAGTGTTTCCCGCGGAAGTATCCTGGGGGACAAAACCCGGATGGAAAATCTCGTCAAGGAAAAAAATGCATTTATCAGGCCTTCTCCAAGCGGAGAAACCCTGGGCGGAGTGGCCCGAAAAACAAGAGAAAGCATTATTCTTTGCGAGGCTGCAGGTTTTGATGTGATTCTTATTGAAACTGTGGGAGTAGGTCAAAGCGAGACCACGGTTCACAGTATGACCGATTTCTTTCTTCTTCTGAAACTGGCAGGAGCAGGAGATGAACTTCAGGGAATTAAAAGAGGAATTGTGGAAATGGCAGATGCGATAGTGATCAATAAAGCAGATGGTGATAATCAAAAAGCAGCACGGGAGGCAAAAATGGAATTCAGCCGGGCGTTACACCTATATCCACCTAAAGAAAGCGAGTGGACTCCCGAAGTAAAATTATGCAGTGCCTTGTATAATTCAGGAATTGAAGATATATGGACCATGATTTCTGAATTCCAAGAAAAAACAAAAACAAACGGATATTTTAATCATAACCGGCTGGAACAAAACAAATTCTGGCTTTTTCAAACTGTAAATGATTATTTGAAGAGTCGTTTTTATGAAAAAGATGAAATAAAGACCGCTTTAAAAGAACAGTTAGCGCTTATTGAAGAAAATAAAACCACCGCATTTGCAGCTGCAAAATATCTTTTAAGTCTCGGTTGATTTTCTAATGAACCGGTCTATTAATAGTTCCCGCAATCGGTAAAAAAGATATCCCAGAAGTGCACCAAAAAACCATCCGGTAATCACATCTCCAGGATAGTGAACACCAAGATATATTCGACTGTAAGAAACGATAAATGCCCAGAAAATCAGAAAACCAAAGAGCTTTGGATAAACTTTTCTAAAGATCAGGCCAAGAAAAATTGCCACTCCCGTGGAGTTGGCTGCATGCGCCGAGAAAAATCCAAACCTGCCACATCTACCAGCAACAATTCTGGCATATTCCATAACTCCCTCCTGCCCGCAGGGTCTTGGTCTTTCAAAACCGTGCTTGAATAAATTGGCAAGCTGGTCTGTAGCGGTTACTAATAAAGCAACTACAATGATAGTTACCAGTGTTGGTTTCCATCCGAATTTTTTAAAAAGCAGATACAGAAGAATCGCATACAGAGGTATCGCCATCCATTTATCACTAATTGCGACCCAAAGCCAGTCCCAGTCGTCTGATCCTAAATTGTTCAGAAACAGAAAAATCTCCCTGTCTAATTCGGCTAATTTTTCCATTAATCGTCTTCGTATCGGTTTACTTCCCTGTCGTAAAATTCATTCGCCTGAGTAATGAGTGCCTCGGCTTCACTTGAAAGTTCCTTTTCATCTTCCTTATCAAAATCTTCAAGCCATTCTACCTCATCATCTTTCAGATTAATAATAAACCTTGGATATTCGGTATGTACAACAAAAATTGAATCAGGAAAATCTGTATTATCCCCTAATATAAATTTTGGCAATTGCATATAATATTATCTTTTTAAAACAGTTAATTCTTTTCTTTTCAGGATAAGTTTTTTACTTAAATAATTGAATCTAAAATACAATAATATTGCTGAGGAAGTTAAACCTGCCATCAGGCCAAGCCATATTCCCATACTTCCCAGACTGTCAGCCTGCCCGAAGTAGTAACTAACAGGAAATCCTATCACCCAGTAAGAAATAAAACAAATAAGAGTCGGGATTTTCACATCCTGAAGTCCTCGTAAGGCTCCAAGTATTACAACCTGCATGCCATCACTTAACTGAAACAGGGCTGCCACAATTAGTAACTGCGAGGCCAAACCTATTACTTCCACATTATCTATATAGAAGGTTGGCAAAATGTCTTTCAGTAAAATAAAAAGCACGGCGAAAACCGCTTCAATTAAAAACACCAAAAGGAAAATAGAGTAACCTATTCTTCTTAATTCCCTGAATTTTTTAAGCCCCACCTGGTTACCAACTCTTATAGTAGCAGTCACTCCAAGTCCTACCGCGATCATAAAGGTCATCGAAGCCAGATTAAGAGCAATCTGGTTTGCTGCCTGCGGATTCGTTCCCAGGTTTCCGGCAAGGAAAATCGTGGCGGTAAAAATGGCCACTTCAAACAGCATTTGCAATGCTGTGGGAAAGCCCAGGTTTATAAGTCTTTTAAAAATATCCAGCCTCAGCATTTCCCTTTTAGACCATTTAAAATATTCGGAAAACTTAGATTTCCGTTTTAGAATTTCCCATATAAACCATAACATGAAAAATCTTGAGAGTAATGTCGCCCAGGCCGCTCCTTCAAGCTCAAGACGGGGAAATATCCAGATCCCATAAATAAGGAAATAGTTAAAAACAATATTCACAAGGTTAGCCAGCAAGGTAGCATACATGGCATATCTGGTTTGAGAAAGACCGTCGGCAAATTGCTTAAATGCCTGAAAAGCCATTAATGGCAGCATAGAGAGCGCGACTATATTCAGATATGGAATGGCAAGTTCTACAACCTCTTCAGGCTGATCCAGATAATAAAGAACAGGCCTGGCAGCAAGTAACATTAGAAAAAGTAACAGGCCGTTTATAGTACAAAGAATAACGCCATGGTGAAAATAACTCCTTCCTCCTTCCAGATCATCTGCTCCATCGGCTTCAGCAATAAGCGGTGTGATAGCGAATGAAAAACCAATCCCAAGAGACAGAGCGATAAAAACAAGAGCATTTCCAAGAGAAACAGCAGCGAGAGGTGCCGCACCAAGTCTACCAATCATCAAATTATCAACCAGCCCAACCATCACATGTCCCAGCTGACCGAGCATGACAGGATAAGCGATATTCAGGTTTCTACCGAATTCTTTCGTGTAACGTGATAACTGCAATAACTTAAATTTAAGTCAGCAAAGATATGAGTTTATGATTTTTAAGTACCGAAAACTGATAATTCTTTAAAAAAATTAGTCAGGCAGGGAAGTATTTTCAGTATTTACAGTTTTTAACCCGTGCTGGTCAACAAGATACATTAAAGATGCCATAGTTGCAGCACCTAATTCAAGTTCTCGTTTATTTACCTTATCAAAGGTATCATTAGCAGCATGATGATAGTCAAAATAGCGTTGTGAATCCGGTCTTAAACCAGCCAGGACTATATTGTTGTCTTTGAGAGGCCCAATATCAGCACCACTGCCGCCTTTTTCAAAGTAGTGGATTAGATACGGCTTAAATAGTTTTTGCCAGGATAGTATTTGTGCGAATTGAGAATCATTGGCATCAATACTGAAGCCTCTGGGAGTAAACCCGCCGGAATCGCTTTCCAGACCAAAAACATGATTCTCATTTTTATTTTTTGCAACTTCGGCATATTTGGTTCCTCCGCGCAATCCATTTTCTTCATTCATAAACAGCACTACTCTAATAGTCCTTTTCGGCTTATAATTAAGTTCCTTAAATAACCTGAGCACTTCCATAGACTGAACCACTCCGGCTCCGTCATCATGAGATCCATCTCCTAAATCCCAGGAATCAAGGTGTCCTCCCACAACCATTATCTCATCAGGATAGGTTGAACCTGTAATTTCACCAATAACATTATAAGACTGTACATCTTCATGCTGCTCACAATTCATTTTAAAATAAAGCTCAAGATCTTTCTGAATTTTTAATAAACCACTCAGGTATTTAGCATCGTTGGTTGAAATGGCAGCCGCAGGGATTCTTTTATTTACCGGAAGTTCTCCATAACTCATAGAACCTGTATGGGGATAGTCGTCCATTCTTAAGTTCATAGATCTAACGATCACGCCTACCGCGCCATATTTTGCAGCTTCCTGTGCTCCTAAATATCTCTGATCTACACAGCCTCCATAAGCTTCGAAAGTATGAATAAGGTCTGCACGCATTGGTCGATTATAGAAAACAATCTTACCTTCAATACCTTCCCGCCCGTATTCTTTAAGTTGTTCCAGACTCTGAACCTCTATAACTTTGGCCTTTGTCCCGCCAGCCGGAGTCGCTACCGATCCCCCCAGGGCTGTGATATTTACATTTCTCGTTTCTCCCGGGCCGGTTTGTATATAGGCAAATTCTCTTTCCCCTCTGGTCCATTTTGGTACCATCACGGGCTGAAGCCATACTTTATCCAATCCCAGTTTTTCAAGTTCAGACTTTGTATATTCTACTGCCTGTTGTGCCTCATAAGAACCAGATAAACGCCCTCCAATTTCATTAGACAAATAATCCAGCCATTCATAACTCTTCCCATTAAGAAGCGACATATCATAGATACTTCTAATTTCCAGAGAGTCCTGAGTATGATTTGACTGTGCAGTTATAGATAAAGCAGAAAATAAGATCAGGCAAAAAGAAAAGAATGACTTCATGTATTGTAATTTTGGATGCTAAATAACAGGAAAAAATTATTTTTTTCAAGGTTTAAGTCAAAAACTATTCCTTTTTAAGTTGCTCCCTATATTCATCTATATTCCGGCGAATTTCCGGTTCCAGTTCTGGCTCCTTCACCTCAGTGTATTTGGTGAGTTCTTCATATAAGATCTTTGCAACAAGGTATCTCGCCGTAGGTTTATCATCTGCAGGGATAATATACCACGGAGTATCCTGCGTAGACGTGCGGTTAATCGCATCTTCGTAACACTCCTGATATTTATCCCATAGTTTTCTTTCCTTAAGGTCTCCCGGAGAAAATTTCCAGTTTTTATTGGGTTTATCCAGCCTTCTAAGAAGTCGGTCTTTTTGTTCTTTTTTGGAAAGATGAAGAAAGAATTTAAAAACTATCGTACCGCTATGAACGATATGCTTTTCAAAATCCAGTATATCTTTAAAACGTCTTTCCCAAAATTCCTCATTTATATCTTCAACCTTATTAATCCCAGGTATATTTTCATTTAGAATATATTCCGGATGTACCCTGGTCACAAGAACATTTTCATAATGAGTACGGTTGAAAATACCAAATTTCCCGCGCTCCGGAAGAGCTTTGTAGTGTCTCCACAAATAATCGTGTTTCAATTCAAGAGAAGTAGGTGTTTTAAAGCTGTGAACCACCACGCCCCTGCTATTGAAATCCTTGAATACTTCACGAATCAGGCTATCCTTTCCCGCCGTATCCATCCCCTGAAGACATATTAAAACAGCATATTTATTATAAGCATATAAGGTATCCTGCCATTCACCCAGATCTTCCCTGATATTCTGAAGTTCCTCTTCAATTTTCTCTTCTTTCCCATGTAAATCCACGAATGTTTTTCTTTCGGAAAGTTTTACGGGAGCATCAACTTTAAATTGCGAAGGCTTAATATCTCTCATATCTGCAGGTTTTGATATGAAATATACGATCTTTAAGAGAATTAATTTTTTTATCTTCGCTGTAAATTATTACCACATTGGATAAGCTGCAGAAAAAAGATATTACAGATAAGGTTAGAACACTTTTGAAGGAAATTCCATCCTCCATGGATATCGTGAAAAAGGGAGGAAACAGGGATAGAAGATTTGATTATCTGGCCACACATATGGTAGAAAAAGCGATAGAAAAAGACGCGCTCATCGTTTCTGAAAACCGCCAGGGAATTGCAATCCTTTTTAAAACCAGCAAGAAAGACGATAATATCTGGAAAGATCTATGGTCTGAGCTAAAACTTGTGGCCAATGTTACGGGAGTTAAGAATGCCTTGAATATTCTGAAAACTCAAAAATATATCAAGAATCAGCGACCACAGGAAGGACAATATCTATACTGCTGGTTTTGGGGAATTCTTAAGAACTTTCGTGGTGCAGATACTCAGGTGGGAAAGGAAATGAAGGATGTTTTCTTCAGGACCGCACATGACACCGGACTGGAATTATATGCAGAGACCCGTGGAAGAACGAATGCTATCGTTTACCAACGGGTTGGTTTTGAGCTTTTTCATGAATGGGACCATCCAAGTGGTGACACGATGTACTTTCTAAAGTACAACCCAAAGAATCCAAGGAATAAAAGACCTTAGAACCGGCTCCCAAAGAGTTTTACATCCTCATCAGTAATCTCCTTACCGCCTAAAATGATAAGTCTTTCGACAACATTTCGTAATTCGCGAACATTTCCGCGCCACTCATTTTCTTTTAAAAGCTCCATGGCTTCACTGGTGAATACTTTTTTTGGAGTACCCTGTTCCTGAGCTATTTTTTCACTGAAATAATCTACTAATAGCGGAATATCCTCTTTCCTTTCTTTTAAAGAAGGAACATCAATAAGAATAACGGCCAGCCTGTGGTATAGATCCTCACGAAAATTATTCTCTTCAATTTCTTTTTTGAGATCTTTATTGGTAGCCGCGATCACGCGCACATCTATCTTTATATCCTTATCACTCCCCACGCGGGAAATTTTACTTTCCTGAAGGGCTCTTAATACCTTGGCCTGCGCCGAAAGACTCATATCTCCAATTTCATCCAGAAATATGGTTCCTTTATTGGCAGCTTCGAATTTTCCTGCCCTGTCTTTATTGGCTGAAGTAAAAGAACCTTTCACGTGTCCAAACAATTCACTTTCTATCAATTCAGAGGGAATAGCAGCACAGTTGACCTCAATCATGGGGCCTTTGGAGCGACCACTCTTTTCATGTACCCAATGAGCCACAAGTTCCTTTCCCGTTCCGTTAGGGCCGGTAATAAGTACACGGGCATCTGTATGCGCCACTTTCTCGATCATATCCTTGATATTTTGAATCGCTTCCGATTCTCCTATCATTTCATAATTCTTGCTGACTTTTCTCTTAAGCCTGGTATTTTCAGCTACCAGTTCTTTCCGGTCCAGCGCATTGCGTACCGTGTTTAAAAGTCGGTTAAGATCAGGCGGTTTTGAGATATAATCAAAAGCACCAATCTTCATGGTATTTACTGCGGTATCCAGATCACCATGACCGGAGATCATCACAACCGGGATTTCAGGTTTTATTTTTTTGATCGCTTCGAGCACCTCAACGCCATCCATTTTAGGCATTTTGATATCACAAAGAATAAGATCAAAATCCTCATTCTTTATAATGTCCATTCCGGCAAGGCCATCTTCAGCCTCGAAAACCGAATATTCCTTATTCTCCTCCGTCAGGATCTTGGTGAGCACTCTTCTTATTGAAGCTTCGTCTTCTATTAATAATATTTTTGCCATTAGAATATTGAAAATTTTAATCCGCTTCTGGCGTAAAAAGAATTGTTGTCATTTATTGTATACAAACTGCTCTTCTTACGATCTCTTAAACGGATCGTTCAAAATAGTATTACCGGCGTACAGGTAAAATTTAAAATGATCTGTGATACTATATTCATATCCTACACCACTCAGTAAAACTGTCATGGAAATACTACTCGCCAGTTTATTATTCTCCGGATCATTTGGAGCTACCTCAAAATCTTCCTGCACATTGGCAAAAAAGCCATCCAGAGTTACAAAAGCCTGGGCCGCATGTTTTTCATTAAAATAATACTTTAAATTGGATTTTGGGGTTCCCACCATATAAGACCAGTTCTTATTCCACCTTTTGTAGTAATTCACGATAGGTAAGGGAAATGGAAATCCGGTAGTAGTAGAATATTTTAAACCAAGTATAAGTCGCCATGGTTCATAGTATCGGTCATCTTCTTTTAGCTTAATAAAATATACTGCTCCTGTATAGATAAGGTCATTATTAATGATCTTCCCTGTGGAAAAATTTGAAGCGACCTTTACTCCTCCCTCCATTCCATACCTCCAGAATTCATTCATCTCAAAAGTATACCCTAAAGTAGGGGTGTAAGATTGAAAATGATCCAGATCATTGGTTTGAAAATTTTCAGGATCTTCATATTCAAAATTTACGTATCGATATTCCAAACCCGGCACCAGATAACTGCCTTTTTTAAGTTCTATAGGATAGGCCAACTGCGCGCGGAACCTTCTGAATGAATTATCAGAAGACGATTGCGGAAAATAAGTGAACTCCAGGCGCGCAAGATCCGGGCTTTGTGAAAAAGATGAAATTCCCAGTAATAAAAACAATACGAACGGAAATTTTCTAATTTTCTCCATCTTCTTCCTTAAAATTAGTTCCTGGCGGATAAAACATATGAACATCTCTCTGAGGAAAAGGTATAGTAATATTGTTTAACCTGAATTTATTATTGATCTTAAACCGAAGTTCGCTTTTTACTTTTGGATCCACAAAACTGTCTGAAACATAAAAATGAAACCCGAATAATAAGGCTGAATCTCCAAAATCTTCAAAAAGTATAAAGGGTTCAGGTTTTTTAAGAATTCCCTTTTGTTCACGTGCGCATTCCAGTAAGACTTCCCTAACTTTCTCAACATCGCTGCCATAAGAAACCCCTACTTTCACTACTTCCCTGGTAGTCTTGTGATTTTGTGTATAATTATATACCGTATCACTAATGAATTTGTGATTTGGAATGATCATCACTTTATCGTCCCTGGTGAGTGCGCGTGTCGTACGTAACTTAATTTGGAAAACCCTCGCTACACGGCCATCCATCTCAATCACATCACCCACAAGTAAAGACTTATCAAGAATAATAAAAATCCCGCCAATTACATCCTGAAACAGCTCCTGCAAGGCAAGACCAAGTCCTACAAATAACGCTGCTGAAGCCGTTAAAAGTATAGTAATATCTATGCCGGTGGAACTTAAGGTGATAAGAATTACCACTACATAAACAAAATATCTTATGAACTTAAAGACACTGATGAATTTCATCTTGTCCTCATCCATAAGTTTTGAGGTGATAAAGGATCTAATAAGCCTTAAAAGAAGATTGGTAACTATAAATGCAACAACAATAATAATAACAAGTCCAACCGAAATGGTAATTTTATCTTCGCCAACGGGAAATGAATAACCAAACTCCCATATATCCTTAATGGTTCCCCAGATATCCTTTTCGATAACTTCGGTCACCTTATCCTTTGCTGTCTGGTCCTGCTGTATCATTGCTTAGTATTTTAACCATTTATAAATTTCCTTATAACTTGGTTTTTTACCATACATAAGAATTCCCACACGATATATTTTTGCTGAAAGCCATAGAACTCCAAAATTTGTGGCTATTAAGATAGCTATAGAAATAGTTATTTCCCACCACGGCACTCCAAAAGGTATTCTCATTAACATCACAATGGGAGAGGTCAGCGGGATAAGCGAAAAAATAGTTGAAACAGTCCCGTGAGGATTTTCTACTACAGAAAAGAATCCTACATAAATACCCAGCACCAGCGGTAAGATTATTGGAAACATAAATTGCTGTGTATCGGTTTCGCTGTCTACAGCTGCTCCAATAGCTGCATAAATTGAACTGTAAAGAAAATATCCGCCTATAAAGTAAATAAGAAAGAAACTAAGGAGACTGGCATAAGGTAGTTTAAGTATATCAATTACCAGCTGATTAATTTCCGGTTTCATTGCTCCATCCATCATAGCTACTGCGGGTGTTTGAGCCGCAAAAGGATCTATGCCTAAAAAGGATGATATCCCAAATAATAAAAATGCTCCTAATATTATCCAGATAGTGAACTGGGTTACTCCGGCCATGGATGTTCCAAGCACTTTACCCAATAAAAGCTGAAATGGTTTTACGGAGGAAACAATGATCTCAATGATCCTGTTGGTCTTTTCTTCAATGACACTTCTCATTACCATATTCCCGTAAATGATAATAAACATCATAAGAAGATAACCCGCGGCGCCACCAAAGAACATCTTTATATAGTTAGACATTTTAGAACTGCGCTCTCCCGAAAAATTCTGAATATCAATACTTACTTTCGCCCGGGCCTTATCAATTTCTGAAATATCTATTCCTTTGGCTATAAGCTGTTCTCTGGTAAGTTTATCGGAAATTGTTTTTTCTATATTCTCTACTGTCCCGAATCCAGGGGTCTCCTTTCCAAAGAATTGCACGTGAGCAGGTTTTGAAGAACCAGGTTCGGCTTCGGCAATATGGATCAATCCAAAATATTCATTATTCAGGACATCCTGCCTGGCTTTTTCTAAAGATTCCCCAGAAAAATCCAGATACTGAACCTGTTCCTTATCCTTGAATTCTTCAACGAACATGCCGGTTTCATCATGAATCCCAATTATCTTTTGGTCAGTACTGTTCAGCATACTTAAATATGCTATAAGCAGAATCATACCCACAAAAATAAGCGGACTCAAAAAAGTCATTACTATAAAGGTCTTATTCCTAACCCTTGCAAGATATTCCCGTTGTATGATTAAACGTAAATTACGCATCTTGAGTCACTGTTTTAATAAAAATATCGTTTACTGAAGGAATCACTTCCACAAAGTGATTTATTCTTGCCCTGGAAAGCAAAAACTGGATTAAATCGTTGGAAGGCTCATTATCCTTAAGTTTGATAGTGAGCTTTAAATCTTCATTAATACTTTTAAATTTCGCCGGGCCTAAAACGAACCTTTCTTCCAGTTCTCTTCTTAAAACTGCCTCATCTCTGGCATCGAGACCTACTTCAAAAGTATTTGATTTATACTCTTTTTTTATTTCGGAAACTTTACCGTCCAGGAGTTTATTCGACTTGTGAATCAGGGCTATATAATCACATAATTCCTCTACGCTTTCCATGCGGTGAGTAGAGAAAAGTATAGTTGCTCCTTCTTCTTTTAACTGAAGGATCTCATCTTTTATAAGATTGGCATTTACAGGGTCAAAACCGCTAAAAGGTTCATCAAAAATAAGCAATTTAGGACGGTGTAAAACTGTAATTACAAATTGTACTTTCTGGGCCATCCCCTTAGAGAGTTCCTGAATTTTTTTATCCCACCAGCCTTCAATTTCGAGTCTTTTAAACCAATAGTTAAGCCTTTCTTTAGCTTCAGCCTTAGACAGGCCTTTAAGTCTTGCCAGGTAAAGTGCCTGCTCTCCTACTTTCATAGATTTATAAAGCCCTCGCTCCTCAGGAAGATAACCTATATGCGCGATATCATCTGGATGCAACGGCTTTCCCTCAAGATATACACGGCCCTCATCGGGCATAGTAATCTGGTTTATAATTCTAAGTAAGGTGGTTTTTCCCGCTCCATTCGGTCCTAGTAAACCAAATATACTTTCTCTGGGAATATCAATCGAAACATTGTTGAGTGCAGTAAAATTTCCGAAGCGTTTATAGATATTTTCTGCAACCAAAAGATTTTCCATATAGCTTTTTATACGAAGGTTAAAGATATATAAATAGGTAGAGAGTGAGGATGGATTAAGAAGAAATTATAATTTTTGAATTCTTATTAAAAACAAAACCCACCCTTAAACTTAATTAAGGATGGGAAAAAAATTGCTATGAAAAAGAAAAATTATCACTAAAAGACTTAGTGATTCTCAAATATATAAATTTTTTCTTAAAATTAACCTTCTAGGAAAACATATCTTTAACTTTCTCAAAGAATGATTTATCACTTTTCTCGGGATTAGGTCTGAAATTTTCATCATCTGCCATGCTCTCAAAAAACTCCCTTTGTTCACGAGAAAGTGTCCTTGGTGTCCACACATTAACATGTACCAGAAGATCTCCTTTTCCGTATCCGTTAATACTGGAAATACCTTTACCTTTTAGTCTTAAAATTTTACCTGACTGGACTCCTTCATCTATTTTAATACGAACTTTTCCGCTAACGGTGTCTATTTCTTTTGAAGTTCCCAGCACGGCTTCAGAATAACTTATATACAAATCGTAATGCAGATTATCTCCCTCTCTTTGCAGCGTGGCGTGTTCTTTTTCTTCGATCGCCACCAGAAGATCTCCCGGTATTCCGTTACCAGGTGCATCATTCCCTTTTCCGGAAACTTTCAATTGCATTCCATCCTCTACTCCGGCGGGGATTTTAATAGAAACCGTTTCTTCCTGCATCATTAATCCCTGAGGATCTGCGCCGTCCGGTTTATTATCTATAATCTGGCCGGTACCGCTACAGGTTCCACAAGGGGAAGCGGTTTGCATTCTGCCTAATATTGTATTTGTCACACGGGTTACCTGTCCGGTTCCATTACAGGTGGTACAGGTTTTATAAGTGGTGCCGGGTGCCGTAACTTTACGCTTTACCTTGATCTTTTTCTCGCAACCATTGGCAATCTCTTCAAGAGTAAGGCTTACGCGGATTCGAAGATTACTCCCTTTGGTACGACGCTGACCGCCACCAAAGCCTCCTCCAAAACCGGAGAAGCCTCCTCCAAAGCCACCGCCAAAGATGTCTCCGAACTGGCTGAAGATATCATCCATATTCATTCCGCCACCGCCAAAACCTCCTCCGTCGAAGGCCTGATGGCCAAATCTGTCATACTTTGCCCTTTTCTGCTCGTTTCCAAGCACTTCATAAGCTTCCGCTGATTTTTTAAACATATCCTCGGCTTTAGAATCTCCCGTATTCTTATCGGGATGATACTTAATAGCCATCTTGCGATACGCTTTTTTTATTTCAGCACTGGAAGCGTTTTTATTAACGCCTAATATTTCGTAATAATCTTCTTTCATGTTGGGTTTTTACAAATTTTGCAAAAGCTTTCTTATTGGCCGGTAATAACCTTTGGGTACCTGATAATGCGTTCACCAAGTTTATAGCCTGGCTCTACAACATCAACAATCTTGCCTTTAAGTTTGTCTGAAGGGGCCGGAACCTGAGTAATCGCCTCATGGATTTCGGCATCAAAGTCGTCACCCTGCTCTACCTTCATACGCTCCAGACCTTTGGCCTTAAGGGTTTCCCTTAATTTGTTATGTATTAACTCAATCCCTTTAAGAAGGCTTTCGTCTGCCGATTTCTTCAGTTCGCTCATCGCCCTGTCAAAATCATCCATTACAGGCAACATGGCTGTCATGACTTCCTGATTGGCAGTTTTGAATAACTCGAGTCTTTCTTTGGAAGTACGTCTTTTATAATTTTCGAATTCAGCGAAAAGCCTTAGAAACTTATCCTTTTCCTTTTGAAGATCCTATTTCAAAAGTTCTTCATCAGTAAGTTCTGACTCTTTGGTGTCGACTTGCTCATCGCCATTTTCATTAGCATCTTCCACCTCATCAATAGCATTATCAATAGCCTCTTCTACCTGGTCTTTCACTTCTTTATTTTCGTTTTGAGATTTATTTTTTTTTTGGATCATTCTTTTAAAATTTACTTCATCCACCTAAGGTCAAAATCATTGCCAATTCATTCAGAATGTCAAAATGTCACAAGATATTTTAGTAAATCTTTGTGAGGCCTTAAACGATAAAGGTTTTAATTTCGCCGTTCAAATAAAAAATTTATGTATATCCGTTTTTAGTCATAATAGTTATCTCGTCACCCTGTCCCGATAGCTATCGGGATATTTCAGGGTCTCAATTTATAATGATGATTTATAGTATTTTAAGATTCTGAAACAAGTTCAGAATGACGCACTTAATTAAATTAGGATACTTTACGGACAATCAATAAAAAAAATTTCAAATGAAAAAAATATTTCTAAGCATTATCCTGATGGCCACTATTTTTACTTCTTGCAAGAATAATAGAGAAGCTGAAATTGCCGAAGCTAAAGAAACTGCTACTGAGTCCCATGAAGCCGCAAAATATTTAGTAGATACCGCTGCAACTGTGATAGAATGGATGGGTGAAAAACCTACCGGTCAACATCACGGTACCATTGATGTTTCTGAAGGCTCCTTTACTTATAAAGACAGTATTATTGAAAGTGGCTCTTTCAAAATAGATATGAAAAGTATTAGTGTTTTAGATCTGGAAGGTGACCAGAAAGCTAATCTTGAAAATCATTTAAAAGGAACTGTTGAAGGTAAGGAAGGTGACTTTTTTAATGTAAATAAATTCCCGCAAGCCACATTTGAACTTACAGGGCTTTCTCAATAAGGAAAGCAAACCATGATGCAGGGAAATCTGACAATTAAAGAGGATACTAAAAATATTTCCTTTCCGGTGAGTATTTCTAAGGATGGTAAAAAACTAACCATCAACAGTGACGAATTCACTATAGATCGCACCAAATGGAAAGTAAATTATGGATCCAAATCGGTCTTTGAAGGTCTTGGAGACAAATTCATTAGTGATAACGTGCTGTTGAAAATTAAAGTTATCGCTACCAAAGCATAATTTATATTTAAAATACAGACAAAAAAGAAGCTGTCTCATTAATCTGAGACAGTTTTTTTTTGTTTATAGGTGTTCTTAAAGTTGGTGTTTTACAGGATTTTTTCTTACTTTAAAGTATAGATAAATAGTTTAATGAGCCATAAATTTAAGGTTTATAACCAACA
>JAGXII010000205.1 GCA_024635735.1 Christiangramia sp.
CCATTCCAAATATAGATACGACCGAATGCAACAACTGGTAACCCAAACCGAAAAGCTCACTCCTGAAAAGGCTGTTGGAATTCTTAGAAACATGAAAGGTATCAATGGCGAGGCTTTGGGTTATGGGAATGAAAAGGCTATAAACCAGTTACTGGCGCATCATGGTATTGTTTTTAAACCAGAGAAAAGGAAAGTTTGGGTTTCTTCAAATCCTTATCAAATGGGTGAATTCATAGCCTACGACCTTGATGAAGTCTTTAGGAAGTTTGAAGCAGGAAACGTTTCGGAAAGTGTTGCTGAACAGTCAGCAAATATCCCGACCAGTGATTTTTTAAAAACAAAGAAGTTCAGGGATTATGAAAAATACAGGAAGCTGGAAACCGAAGTAAAACAGGATCTTTATGATGAAAAACCAGTTGATACAAATAAAGCTTCAGAACTCACTTCCCTGAATCCGGAATTCTGGGAAGCCTGGTACCTTTCGGGGATGATTCATTTTCAAAACAAGGATTATAAAAAAGCGGTAATCGATTTTAAACAGGCTTTGAAAAGAGAGGTTACGACGCAGCCGGATAAAGAAGAGCTGAAGAAAATGATTAAAAAGACTTACAGAAAATTATAAGCATGCAAGATCTGTATTTTAAAGATAGTGAAGAGATCAAAAAGGAGCAATGGAAGCTACTAAAACAGCAACTGGAGTATATCTCTGAAAATTCTAAATTTTATCAACGACTATTTTCTGAAAAAGGGATTAAAGCTGATAATATTAATTCTTTAGAAGATTTTAGAAGCATTCCAATCACCACCAAAGAAGACCTGCAAAAGTATAATGTCGATTTTATTGCTGTAGATAAAGAAGATATCATTGATCACGTTACAACTTCTGGAACTCTTGGCAGCCCCGTAAATTTTTATCTTAATGATACAGACCTGGATCGCCTCGCTGAAAATGAATTGAGGTCTTTTCAAATTGCAGGTGTTCAAAAATCCGATAAAGTTCAGATAACAACTACACTTGATCGCAGATTTATGGCCGGATTGGCCTATTTTCTTGGGCTCCGGAAGCTTGGAGCAGGAATCATTAGAACCGGTAGTGGTTTGCCTCAGTTGCAATGGGAAAGTATTGAAAGATTTAAACCTGAATATCTGGTGGCCGTTCCTTCATTTTTACTGAAAATGATTGAATATGCAAAAGCAAATGATATAGATTACTCAGCCTCCTCTGTAAAAGCAGCTATTTGCATTGGAGAACCATTAAGAGATCAGGGTTACAAATTGAATGCGCTGGGGAAAAAGATCAGTAATTTATGGAATATTGAGTTATTTTCAACTTATGCTTCTACCGAAATGTCTACTGCCTTTACTGAATGCCCTGAACATAAAGGAAATCACGCTTTAAGCGATCTTATTTTTACTGAAATTCTTGATGAAAGCGGGAATCCAGTAAATACGGGAGAAATAGGGGAGTTGGTAGTTACGCCTCTGGGAATCCAAACAATGCCGCTTTTAAGATTTGCCACTGGTGACATGTTAACCTATCACGACAATCCCTGCAATTGTGGCAGAAATACTCTCAGACTTAGCGCTGTTGTAGGCAGAAAGCAGCAAAAGATGAAGCTTAAAGGAACCAGCTTATATCCACAACACATTATTGAAGTTCTGAATTCATATGGTAAAATTAAAAGCTTTGTAATTGAAGCCCGGGAAGATGAGCTTAAAAATGATATTGTAAAGGTGTTGATTCCGCAATCACAATCTTGTCAAAGTGCAGATCTAAAGGAGTATTTCAAATCCAGGCTTCATGTAACGCCGGAAATTGAAAGCATTCAGGATGATGAAATAGAAAAATTGAAATTTCCCAAAGGCAGTAGAAAGCCTCAGATTTTTAAAGATCTTAGATAGATTAGACTTTTTTGCAGAAGATCAGAATCTTCTCATTCTTTAAATTAGTTGTAAAAAAAAGATAGGTTTCTCCTCCCTCCTTTATTTTTAGTTTTTTTCTAATCTCTGCCACAGTATCTGGAAAATTACGGATAGTCACATTTGCTTTTTTAGACTTAAAGTATTTTTTAAGGTTAGAAGGTTTATATTCTTTAATATCAGTTATTTGAAAAATTCTACCTGGGAAGTTTTTTAAGTCTGCTGAAGTATATAAATGGGAATGTTGATGAATTTTACGGGTATTTGTTTTTAATGCCAGAGACTGGAATAAACCACTTTTCATGATGGCCGAATTTGGCTCGTAAAGATACTTTTGTGGTGCAGAATAAGTGATTTCTTCGGTTTCGAAATTATTTTTTGTACCCTCAAATTCCTGAATCTGATCTTTTTCAAAATTCAGGGTTTTGATAACAGGCTCTTCCTTAAATCCTTTTTTCAGGATCCATAGAAGTTCTTTTACTTCATTCCCCACCGCGACAACATGAATTTCTGAAACGAAATAAAGCTCTTCCAGTCCTGCCGAAATATCAAGAATAGGAGAGGTCTTTAGTAGAATGTTATTGGTATTGGCGAATAAAGTCCCTATGTGTCCCGGAATATCAGGTTCGCAATCCTCTAGTCTGAAAACTTTCCCGCCTGTTGAATCACGTCTGGCAGGATCTGCATATATCCAGTCGTAGTTGGTTTGATGATTTTTTAAGTAATCCAGACCATTTTTTGCCTTTACTGTAATATTTCCTGCATTCAGTATTTTAAAATTATGCGCTGCGGTTTCGGCCAGATTCTTATTTATTTCAAAATAATCAAGCCTTTCAAAACTTTGAGATAGAAAAAAAGAGTCGATTCCGAAGCCTCCGGTAAGGTCAGCAATTTGCTCTCCTTGCACCAGGGAAGCCTTATACTTCGCGGTGATTTCAGAGGATGTTTGCTCGAGATTTAATTTTGGAGGATAAAGAATTCCTTCAGTTTTGAAAAATTCCTGAAACTTTTTCTCGGCGACATTAAGGCCTTTGATCTGCACTGCCAGTTCCTGGATGGAAACTTTTTCAAAAGGACTTCCTTTCAGAATTAATGCCGGAAGGTCTTTTTTACGATTTTTACTTATAAATTCTGATACATCTTTATCCAGAAGTGCTTTATTCAGCATAAGCTTAGAGATCCCGGGTTAATCTTTTTACGATTTTATATTCGCTTAAGGACTCTTTAGCGATCACTTTTAAAGCAGTGTAGAATGGTACTGCCACAACCATTCCCACAATTCCGAAAAGTAATCCTGCAATAAGGATTATCAGGAAAATCTCTAAAGGGTGGGAGCGGACGCTGGCACCAAAGATCATGGGTTGGGAAACAAAATTATCTATTAACTGGCATATTCCATACCCAAGCATTACATATATAACCCTTGGCAATATAACAGCACTAAAGTCTGCGCCGAGATTACTTGATATTACAAATAAGGCCATTAAAATCCCTGCAATGAGGGGCCCCAGATAAGGAACAAGATTTAAAAACGCGCAAATAAAGGCAATAGCTATCGGGTTATTAACTTCGAATACAGAAAGCAGGATCATGTATAAAACGAATAATACCATAATCTGCATAGTCAATCCCACAAAATACCGGGAGAGAAGTACCTTGATTTTATTAAACATCCTTTGAAATTTTTCTTCTTCACCACGGTTTGCAAGGATGAGTATACTGTTAAGCATTAGTTTGCTGTCTTTAAGGAAAAAGAAGGATATAAATAATATGGAGAAAACGGCCACCAGGGTAGTGACTAATATGGCAAATACGTTATTAAGAAATGGTGGAATAAGGCTAAGATCAAAATTTCGAACAAATTCACTTCGTTGAAAGGCTTCGATGATATTGATCTCTTCCAGACCGAGATACGAGTTAATTTGCTGGTTTAAATCGTTTAGATCGCTTTTGAAAGCTTCGATATCTATCTGCCCTATATTTTTACTTTGCTCAATAATAATAGGAACAAAAACAAAGATAAGCCCCACAAAAGCGGCTAATACCAGAAGTAGAACGGTAATTACCGCCAGCTGATTTGGCAGGTGTAATTTGTTTCTCAGGAAAATTACAATTGGCCTCCCAATTAAGGCTATAACCGCGGCGATTGCGACATAAACTATTACCGATTGTATTTCGTAAAGAAAGAAAAGCAGTAAAACAATACCAATAATGATACCCAGTGCTCTTAGTATTCCGTTTGCTATATCGTGTGCTTTCACAGCGTAAATATATTATTTCTTAGCAAATTGATTGATTGCTTTTATGATTTCGTATAACGCGATCCCAACAGACTGTGCCACATTCATGCTGCTATTTTCGCCAAACATCTCTATGTGATAGGCTTCTTCGCTTATTTTCAGCACTTCTTCCGAAATTCCATGTCTTTCATTTCCAGCGATTAAAAGTATATTGTCTGAAGCGGAATAATTAAAATGCTGAATTGATTTACTCTGCGAGGTAATTTCTAGAGCCAAAATCCTGTATCCCGAATCCCGGTAATCCTGAATGGTTTTGACACTAGATTTAAAATATTCAAATTTTACCGAATTATGAGTATTTCTCGCAGTTCTTTTTAACCGGTTACTATTGAGATTTGGCAGAGTACCACAAAAGATGATTTTATCTATTCCAAAAGCATCTGCAAGTCTGAACAGGCTACCAATATTGGCTTCTCCGGTAATATTATCTAAAAGTAGTACCACTGGAAAGTCGGTCTTTTTAAAAGAACTATTGGTATGGGATAATTGACTGCTCAATTTTCAAAAGCATATTTAACAATATTAGCTCCCATTTTCAAGGCTTTTTCCCTTACATTCTCAGGATCATTATGAACCTGTGCACTTTCCCAGCCATCACCCAGATCGCTTTCATAGGTAAAAAGAAGAATTAACCTGTCGTTATCAAATATTCCAAAAGCCTGTGGCGGCAAACCGTCGTGTTCATGAATTTTAGGCAGGCCCTTCGGAAAATCATAGGCGCTGGAAAAAATGGGATGATTAGCCGGGATTTCGGTAAGCTCTTTATCAGGGAAAAGTTTTTTGATTTCTTTCCTTATATATTGGTTCATCCCGTAATTATCATCAATATGTAAAAATCCACCGCTCATAAGATAATTGCGCAAATTCTCGATTTCAGCATTATTAAAAACCACATTTCCATGACCCGTCATATGCACAAAGGGATATTGAAATATATCTGTACTACCGGGTTCTACGGTGGCCGGTTTAGGATTTATTTTAGTAGCTATCTGGGTATTGCAGAATTTTATAAGGTTGGGTAAACTGGTAGGATTGGCATACCAGTCACCACCACCATTATATTTTAACAGGGCTATCTCCTGGCTCTGTGCGCTTATGCCTAACAGAAAAAATAAAATAATGAGAATTTTTGAAAATTTCATAGCATTGAAAGTTACGACTCCTGATTGACAAGCGCAACAGTATGACAGGCGACAATTGCGGCGGTTTCTGTTCTTAACCGGCTATCACCAAGGCTTACAGGAATCCATCTGGTATTGAGGGCTTTGCCGATCTCTTCTGTGCTAAAATCTCCTTCAGGGCCAATAAGAATATTTACTTTTTCCTTTGGCTGAAGCTTTTTTTGAAGATATTCCTTTTCCTGTCCGTCTTCGCAATGCGCTATAAACCTTAAACCTTCTATATTACCGTTAATAAACTCCTGAAAAGATACAGGTTCATTAAGTTTTGGCATCCGGTAATGCAAAGACTGTTTCATAGCGCTCTGGAGCACTCTTTCAAATCTATTAAGTTTGACAACTTTCCTTTCGCTATGATCACAAATTACAGGAGTTATTTCATGCACCCCAATTTCCATTGCCTTTTCCAGAAACCATTCAAACCTGTCGTTCATTTTGGTGGGAGCCACAATCATATGAAGGTAATAAGGTGGAGCGGGCTGATCTTCAACTGAAATTATTTTAGCAACGCACTGTTTAATATCGGCATTTATAATTTCTGCTGAGAATAATTTGCCTTTTCCGTTTGTGATATTTAGAGTATCACCTTCAGTTTTACGAAGCACCTTAACAATATGCTTGCTTTCATCCCGCGGAAAAACCACCTGTGTATCTTTTTCTGAAACTTCCGGATTGTAGAAAAGCTGCATATTATATTTTATATCTGGATTGAGCGGTTATAGAAAAATCTGAAAATTCCTGCTGAAGATATTTGTGATATCCTGCTATTCCAATCATCGCGGCATTATCTGTAGTATATTCAAACTTTGGAATAAAGCATTTCCAGCCCCATTTTTGTTCGGAATCTTTAATGGCTTTTCTAATTCCACTATTGGCTGAAACGCCCCCGCCAATGGCAACCTGATTAATTCCGGTTTCTTTAACGGCTTTTTTGAGTTTATCCATTAGAATTCCCACAATGGTATATTGTATGGAAGCACAAATATCCTTAAGATTCTTATCTATAAATTCAGGATCGTTTTTTGTTTCCCTTTGTACAAAATAAAGAACGGCGGTTTTGAATCCGCTGAAACTAAAATTTAATCCTTCAACCTTGGGTCGGGGAAATTTAAATGCCTTAGGATTTCCCTCATTGGCATATTTATCAATTAAGGGTCCTCCGGGATAAGGCAGGCCAAGGATTTTAGCACTCTTGTCAAAAGCTTCTCCTACGGCATCATCGATTGTCTCTCCAATCACTTCCATTTTAAAGTAGTGGCTCACTTTTACAATCTGGGTGTGCCCGCCGCTAATAGTTAATGCCAGAAAAGGAAATTCTGGTTTGTCATAATTTTCCTCTTCAATAAAGTGGGCCAGGATATGAGCCTGCATATGATTCACCTCTATAAGCGGAACTTTCAATCCCATGGAAAGGGACTTGGCAAACGAAGTTCCCACCAGTAAAGATCCCATTAAACCAGGACCCCTGGTAAAAGCAATTGCAGAAATATCTTTTTTGTCGATATTTGCTTTCACCAATGCCTGATGGATCACCGGGACAATGTTTTGTTGATGAGCTCTGGAAGCCAGTTCCGGAACAACACCACCATATTGTTTATGGACTTCCTGAGTTGCTACAATATTTGAAAGTATTTTACCGTTGCACAGTACAGCAGCCGCGGTATCATCGCAGGAAGATTCAATAGCTAGAATGTTAATTTTTTGATCTGACATCAGAAATATTTGGGCATAGAAGTTGTAAATTAGACGCAAAGTTAAAACATATAAGCGTATCAAAAAATTCTGGAAAATACTAACTAAAACAGTCATTGCACTGATTTTGTTATTCATAATTCTATTGATAGTATTTTCCATTCCTGCCGTACAAACATCAGTAGCCAAAAGGTTTACCAATTCATTACGGGAAAACAGCGATGTAAATATCTCAATAGGAAGGGTTTCTATTGGCTATTTTGGAAGTGTTAAGCTGCGGGATATTTATGTTGAGGACCATCATGCAGACACTCTTTTTACGGCTGAAGAGATCAAAACTTCAATACTTAGCCTTAGAAATCTTATTAACAATTCTCCCAATCTTGGAAATACACGAATAGAAGGCCTGGACATGCGGATGAGGCGCTATAAAGGGGATGATAAGGATAATCTTGGAGTGCTAATTGAAAAATTGAAGAAGGAGCCAGCCGGTGATTCCACTCATTTTGAACTTAATGCACAAAACGTTCAAATTGTAAATAGCCGCTATAGTTATTATGACGAAAATATTGATAAGCAGGACGTTCTGGTTATGGATAGTCTGGATATTTTCGCGAACGAACTACGAATCAAGGATGAAAATATAGATATAGATATTGGCAGCTTAAATGGTTATGAACACCGGGGCATACAGATAGACAATCTTTCTACCAGTTTTCACTACGATCCACAGAGCATGAATCTTATAGACATGAAGCTGAAAACACCCGGATCCCTGGTGAATGCGGATCTAAGATTCAATTATCAGTCCGGAGATTTTTCAGATTTTGAAAACCTTGTGAATGTACAGGCCGAGTTTAGGAAAAGTAAACTCTCGAGTAATGATTTACAGGCCTTTTATGATGGTTTTGGGGATGATGAATCACTAAGCTTTAAAACCAGTCTTGTGGGAACTCTAAATGATTTTCATTTAGAAAATCTCGAACTTAATGGTCTGGACAGAACAAGTATTTATGGCAATTTTCAAGTAAAAGGTTCGTTTTCCAAAGATCCAGGGGAATTTAGTGTAGATGGTAGTTTTTCTGATTTTAATACCAATTACTACGATATGGTCAACTTTCTCCCGGGACCATTATTAGGCAAATTACCGGAGAATTTAAGGGAATTCGGGAATGTGAATATCAAAGGGAATACAATGGTTACCCAATCATCACTGGATACAGATGTTTATATAACCACCCAGTTAGGTTCGGCGGATGCCGATTTTGTTTTAAAAAATTTCAACCAGTCTTCTGCGGCTACCTACAAGGGAAAATTGATTTTTAAAGATTTCAATGTTGGAAAGCTCATCGATAATGCGAAACTGGGAAAAACCAGTTTTAATTTAGATTTTGATGGAAAAGGATTTGACAGGGAAAACCTGAATACTCAGCTTAAGGGTAATATTTCAAAACTAACCTTCAATAATTATACATATTCGAATATAAGGGTAATTGGAAATCTGAAAAATCCTGTATTCAACGGTTATTTTGTTTCCCGCGATCCCAATCTGGAGATGGAATTCAATGGTCTTGCAGATCTTTCAGAAGATATTAATGTATATGACTTTGAGGCTTCGGTTCAGTATGCAGATCTTAATACTCTAAACTTTGTTAGCCGGGACAGCATTTCAATATTCAAAGGAGATGTGATTATGAATATGAAAGGCACCACTATAGATGATGCGGTTGGCGATATTCTTCTGCTAAATACCAGTTACCGAAATCAGAACGACCTGTACTATTTTGATGATCTTAGCATTGCATCCAGTTTTGACGGCCCCGAGAGAACAATAAAGATTAATTCTCCCGATGTAATTAGCGGCCAGGTAAGGGGTGTTTTTAAAATAAAAGAGGTGGGAGCGCTTCTTGAAAATTTCCTGGGAAGTATCTATACCAATTATCAGCCCCGCACTATTACTACAAATCAATACATGGAATTCGACTTCGATATTTACAACCAGATCGTGGACGTCTTTTATCCTGAAATTGAACTGGCCCCGAATACTTATTTACGCGGTAGAGTAGAGTCAGACGAATCTGAGTTCAAGCTAACTTTTAAGTCTCCTAGAATTGACGTATTCGGGAATCTGGTAGAAAACATTAATCTCCAGGTAGATAATACTAACCCTATCTATAATACATTTTTTGAGGCTGATAGTGTCGCTACAGACCTCTATAATTTTTCAGAATTCAGTTTTATTAATGTGACTCAACGGGATACATTGTTTATCCGTTCAGAGTTCCAGGGGGGGAAGAGAAATAATGATGTTTTTAACCTTAACCTTTTTCATACTATCAACGAGAATGGAAAATCTGTAGTAGGAATTCAAAAATCCGATTTCAAATTCAAGGATAATACATGGTATTTGAATGAATCCAACAACAAAAGCAACAAGATCGTTTTCGACAATAAATTCAGGGATCTTAGTGTGGATTCTTTGGTTATGAGTCATCAAAATGAGGAGATCAGGCTTAGCGGCCAGATGAGAGATTCCACTTATAAAAATTTTAAAATGGAATTCCTCAATGTTGATATTGGTAAAATCACCCCTGAAATTGATAGTATTGACCTCGCAGGTACTCTTAACGGTCACCTGGACCTTCGTCAGGAAAATGGCGCCTATTACCCCAATACTAATATGACCATTGATTCCCTGAATGTAAACGACTATTATCTGGGCAATTTAAAGCTGGATGTTGAAGGAAATGAGGATCTCACTAATTATGCAGTAAATGCTAATATCCGGAATAAAGGTCTGGAATCGCTGAGCGCTATTGGATATATTAATGTGAGTGGCAGTGAACCAAAAATAGACCTTGAAGTAAATATGGACCGCTTAAATGTGGCTCCCCTGAGTCCCATTGGAGGGGAGGTGATTACAAATATTCGCGGTTTCGCATCAGGTAGAGCATTTGTCACGGGAAATTATAAAAACCCTGATTTCTCAGGTAGTCTAGAACTTAATAACGCCGGGTTAAAAATACCATATCTCAACGTAGATTTACGATTTCCAGATGCTACTGAAATAGGCTTATCCAAGCAGCAGTTCAATTTAGATGGCATCACGATAATTGATACAAAATTTAATACCCGCGGTACCCTTAATGGTTTTATTTCCCACCGAAACTTTTCAGAATGGTTTCTTGACCTGAACTTAGATTCAGATCGATTGCTGGTGCTGGATACAGATCAGGATCCCGATGCGCTTTATTACGGAACTGCATTTATAGATGGAGAAGCGAGTATCAAAGGGCCAACAGATCAATTGGTGATTGAAGTGAATGCTGCTACCGAGCGCGGTACTGTATTTAAAATTCCGCTTAGTGATACTGAATCTGTTGGAGATAATTCCTTTATACATTTCTTAAGCCCCGAGGAGAAAACGGCCAAGCTTGCGGGAAAAGAGATTGAAGTGCCGGAAGTGAAAGGTCTTGAACTTATTTTTGATCTTGATATTAACAATAAGGCTGAAGTTGAAGTGGTAGTAGATCAAAC
>JAGXII010000206.1 GCA_024635735.1 Christiangramia sp.
ACTCTTATAAATTAAACTTCATTTAAGGTTGAAATAAGGTAAAATCATTCAAATTCTATTTTTGAAACCGAAAAATTTTATACTTTTGCCCTCCACTTGCTCGAGTGGCGGAACTGGTAGACGCGCTGGATTCAAAATCCAGTAACTTCGGTTGTGCGGGTTCGATTCCCGCCTCGAGTACTAAAAAAATCAACGAATTTAAACCCCAAAAGTATTATGCTCTTGGGGTTTCTTATTTTTTTAATAATAATTCCGTTATTCATATGAAGATGATACTTCCCGGGAAAATATTCTTAATCCCTTAAGTTTTTCTTATTTTCCTTATACTTTTATTAATCTTTTTTAACTTTTGGTTAATTAGAAGGCTATTATGATTCTTATACTTTTAACCCCTAAATCGATAAAATAAATGATGAAAAAACTACTCTGTTCCAGTAAAGAAAAAATTGTACTTATTATTTTTTTAGTTCTTTCATTAATTTCCACAAACTCCTTTGCTCAGAATAAATATTTCACCTTAAAAGGAAAAATTATTAGCAAGAATGGAAAAGGAATTGAAAATGCAACTATCTTACTTTTGCCTGGACGCAAAGGAACTACCTCAGATGAAGAAGGTAATTTTGAAATTCAAAAAGTAGATGCAGGCACTTATAATTTGAAGATTTCGCACGTTTCTTACGCTAGTTTTCACGAGAAAATATCATATGAAGAAGGAATAATAAACAGAGTAATTGCTTTAAAAGACACAACAGAAGTTCTTCAGGATATAAATATCTTAGGTCGTAATTCAGAAAGAAAAGTTTCATTTCTTCCAAAGGTAAAAGGAACAAATATTTATGCTGGTAAAAAAAATAAAGTAATCCATCTAAATGAGGAGAATATAGATTTGGCTGAAAATAACCCGCGCCAGATCTTCGCAAAGGTTCCTGGTGTCTCTGTTTGGGAAATGGACGGGACTGGAAATCAGGTTAGTATTGCCACCCGGGGATTAAACCCACACCGGTCCTGGGAAATGAACGTACGACAGAACGGAAATGTTATTAACTCAGACCTATTCGGATATCCGGAAAGTCATTATAATCCACCTGCTGAAGCTGTTCAGAAAATCGAATTAATCAGGGGCTCAGGTGCATTGCAATATGGCCCCCAATTTGGTGGAATGCTCAATTATGTTTTGAAGGAGGCTGATACCACCAAAAAGATTGGATTCGAAACCCAACAATCTACCGGCTCCTTCGGATTATTCAGCTCATTTAATTCCATTGGTGGGAAAGTAAATAAACTTACGTACTACGGATATTATAACTTCAGGCGTTCAGAAGGATGGAGGGAGAATAGTGATTATCATTTTTCAGCCTGGCATGCAGGTTTTAATTATGCCTTCAGCAAAAAAGTAAATCTTGGTGCTTCGCTTTCCCATATGGAATATGTGAATCATTTTGCAGCAGGCCTTACCGATAGCATGTTTCGGGAAGATCCCAGACAGTCAAATCGTCCCAGAAATTATTTTAATCCCACAATATATTTACCGGCAATCCACCTTGAAATCCAGGCGTCTAAGAACACACTTATTACAGCTTCTACCTCAGCTATTTTTGGACAACGAAATAGTGTACAATTCATTACACTGCCAATTTATAACGATACTATAAATCCTGTTACCAACGAGTATAATCCAAGACAGGTAGACCGGGATTATTATCATAGCTATTCAGCAGAAGTAAGGTTACGCCAGGATTATAATCTATTAGGAAATAAGAGTCATTTAGTTACCGGCGTACGTTATGGAAACAGCAAAACCTACCGCCGCCAGAAAGGTGAAGGCACCACAGGCACTGATTTTGATTTGTCTATAACCAATGATTATAAAGTAGATCTTACTTTCAAAACTCTTAATTATGCGTTTTTTGCAGAAAATGTCTTTACCCTCACAAAAAAATTATCGGTAACTCCCGGCTTTCGTTTTGATTACATCAGTACTGATCTAACCGGAGAAATCACTGCTTTTGATACTCCGGCAGTCCCCTTTGATCTGCAACGGCAGTTTCCTCTTTTCGGAATCGGAGCGCAGTACAATTTAAATGCTCATATAAACGCTTATGCCAATTTTACCCAGGCCTATAGGCCAGTTTTACATTCCGATATACTGCCTTCATCTCCTCTGGATCGCACAGATTCTAATTTAGAAGATGCCCGGGGAAATAACTCTGAAATAGGAATAAGAGGAACTTTAAAAAATGTTCTTCAATGGGATGTAAACTATTTTCGATTACAATATAATGACCGAATAGGAACCTTAATTAAAAATGAAGGGAGTGAAACTTATTTTTATAAGACCAATATTGGTGATATGCTAAATGAAGGCATGGAAGCATATATAGAATTTCATCCTTTTAATTTAATTAATAATAAATCGAAATATTTAAATTTAAGTCTATTTACTTCCACTGCTTATAATTCGGCTCATTACACGAAAGGTAGCATAACCTCTGGAGAACAAAATATTAGCATAGCAGGTAATTCTGTTGAAAATGTTCCACAATGGATTTCAAGGAATGGAATTAATTATTCTTATGAAGGCCTATCGGCAGGTTTGCAGGGCAGTTATGTATCTAAATCATGTTCTGATGCCTTGAATACCCTTTCATCGGCCAATGGCGTAAATGGAGTAATTCCATCATATTTCCTTTTAGATTTCAATTTTACTTATAAATTCAACAAAAAATATAACGTGAAATTTTCCCTTAATAATCTTACGGATAAGAAATATTTTACCCGTAGGGCAACGGGATATCCGGGTCCGGGGATATTACCTTCAGATGGCAGATCTTTTCTAATATCTTTCGGAGTAAAAATATAGAGCCTTTATCTACAAAGAATTTGATAGGCTCTCTCTAAAATAACGCGACTTCTCATAAAAAATGAAAATAATTTAGTCAGAAGCTCTTTAACCTTGGGAGTGACTGCTTACCATTATTTTTTATTCTCTATGATAGAGTAGAATTGAAAAGTTCCTTATTTAAAATTTAAAGCTTTTGGGAAATAAGTAAAGGGGATAGTCTTAGAATTCAGGAGTCATAAATTTAGAAATTAAATCCCATTTAGATTCCTTAAAAGGGATGTAAAAAGGTTAAATATGTCATAACAAATTAGCCTTAAGCGATAGAAAATGACAAAACAAGAAGAAATACTTAATTAAAATTTTACGGAATCGCCTGAATAATTTTTAACACTCACATAATCAATTGTTTAAATGCTAATTATTTTTAAAAAAATTAAATTTTTGTATTGGAATTTGATATATATTCGCTCGATTTTAATTCAATAAATAAAATGAAAAAACTAATTTTTGGTGCTCTTGCACTTGCTTTAATGATCGTTGTAGTTTCATGTCGTAATGAGAATCCTGAAACTACTGAAGAATCAGTTGAAGAAACTATAGAAGTAAACCTTGAAATGGCTCAACCAGTTGAGGATAGCATTCAGGTTGAAACTGAAACTCCTGCTGACTCTCTTCAAACTCCGGTTACAGAAGTGGAGCAAGAAACTCCAGCTGAATAATAATATACTTGTTAATTAAGTATCTAAAGGTCCTGCATAGTGCAGGGCCTTTTTTTATTACCGTATATCCGGCAATCCGGCATTTCTGGTTAAATAATTTTATCGTTATGAAGTGATATTGCTCCCGCGGTAATACATTTAGCAACGAGTTGCGCCGTATTATTACAACCGCTTTTGTGAAGAATATTCTTTCTATGAGTTCTTATGGTATGTACTGAAAGATTCAATAATTCCCCAATTTCTTCAGCACTATACCCCTCTGCAAGCTTATTGATAATTTCTTTCTCCCTTGTGGAAAGTTGAAGCACCAGATCCACTTCCTTAAATTCTCTCAGCGAAGGATCAAATACCCCCTTTTCAGTATTTATATTATAGAATGATTTTCTGTCCTTTTTCATGCTGATAAAAGAAACATCTTTGCTACTGGTAACCTTTAGATGTGAAATATCTATATGTTGACTCAAGGCATGTTGAATTTTGCCATTTTCGGTTAAAGATAACATCGTCGCCTGATGCAGCATTACCCGCTCTTCACCTTCAGGAGTGCGCATTCTGTAAGAGTAAATAACCTTATAATCTCTCAACTCTTCTTTACTGAGGTGTCTGTTAAAAAAGTCACCCATAACCGCCTCCTTATTTTCAATCGATTCAATTTCAGAAGGTAAAACGGTGGCAAGCAAATCTTTTACCGTGATCTCCTCCAAGGGCATATCTATAAAATTCTCTACTTCTGGAGAAAGGTAGTCAAGTTCAAGGTTATGCATGTTGAGAATATAGAAATAGGATTTTCCTGCCGCGAAGAAAGAAGCGAATGTTTTTAACTGTTCCGTCGCTTCATAGGCTAAATAATCAGTAACATAATTGGAATACTCTTTTTTCCAGAAATTCGCAATCCTGTTAATTTCTTGTGACATTCGGCAGTTTTTAAATCTATCTTAATTTAAACAAATTAGAGAGTTTAGAGCCTGCTTTCTTATTTTTTCTAAAAAAAACCTCTGAGTCCATTTCTGTTCTCAGAGGTTTTTATTCATGGTACATCAGTATTTTTAATTTGACCTCTTTAAGTATTTCGAAATTAAGCCCTACTCTAACTCCGAATTAAAAAAATCAATACCAACAACCTCTTAAAGGTATAACCATTATAGTTCCCGGTCAATACCTAAAAAAAGGTATTCTTTATGCAAAAAGAATTTCTGTTTTAATTCAGGAGAATTACTAACAAAGCAAGGCTGCCTTTGCAAATTTGGCAATTAGTTGTACTTTCGGTTCTTTCTTAAGAAATTAGAATATGTCTCAATTTTGGCTCTACCTAAGACTGGGTCTCGATCACGTACTTGACTGGCAGGCTTATGATCATGTGCTCTTTTTAGTTGTTCTCGTAGCATCATATACATTTTCCACCTGGAAACAGGTACTTTGGCTCGTGACACTATTCACCATTGGGCATACTCTGGCCCTGTTTCTTTCGGTATATGAAATTGTAAAGGTAGATGCCAACTATGTTGAATTCCTTATTCCCCTCACTATTCTGGTAACGGCCATATTTGATATTGCAACGGCAGGAAAAAGACTTAAAAATACCAATTTTAATCTTCTTTATTTTACCACGATCTTTTTTGGACTCATTCACGGACTGGGCTTTTCTTCCTATTTCAAAATGATTGCCGCAGGCACTGAAAGCAAGTTCTGGCCCTTGATAGAGTTTGCTCTGGGAATTGAAACTGCCCAGGTAATAGTGGTCCTGGCTGTAATGATTTTAGGATTTATAGCCATTAATATTTTCCATATATCCAAGCGGGACTGGATTCTTGTGACTGCTTCCATTGTAATAGGCATTATGCTGCCCATTCTCCAAAGAAGTTACCTCGCCCTTTAGAATTAGCTATTTTTAACCTTCTAAATTCACAATAATCTTTTAATTTGCAGATAATTATTAATTATCTCCACATAGATTTTTTTAGTTTTAATGAATAAGAAAAAACAGCTTAAATACGACAAAGCATATTTGAGAATTGCCCGCGAATGGAGTAAATTATCCCATTGTAAAAGGAAACAGGTTGGCGCGCTAATTGTAAAAGACAGAATGATAATTTCTGACGGTTATAATGGTACTCCAACAGGATTTGAAAATTATTGTGAAGATGATGAAGGCTATACAAAGTGGTATGTGCTGCACGCTGAAGCTAACGCGATCTTAAAAGTAGCGGGCTCTACACAATCTTGTAAAGATGCTACGTTATATATTACCATGTCACCGTGTAAGGAATGTAGTAAATTAATCCACCAATCGGGTATTAAGAGACTGGTTTATCAAATAGACTATAAAGATAACTCCGGATTAAATTTTCTTGAAAAGGCCGGAGTTGAACTTGAGCAAATTACAGAACTCGAAGATTGAAAGGAAGAAATAAAATATACACACCGCTCCTGCTGAGTATCGCTTGTGCACTGGGAATTATTCTTGGGGCCAGGCTGAATTTTGATACTACAGATCAATTATTCTCCTCAAACCCGAAAAAACAGAAACTAAATCGCCTCATCGACTACATAGATTATGAATATGTAGATGATGTAAATACCGATAGTATTGTGGATGTGACCGTAAACAAGATCCTGGAAAACCTGGATCCCCACTCGGTCTATATTCCCAAGGATGAATACGCCCAGGTCACCGAGAATATGAAAGGCGATTTTGTGGGGATAGGCGTAAGCTTTTATAATGTTCAGGATACCATTGTTGTGATTAAGGCTCTTGAAGGCGGACCCAGCGAACAACTTGGGATTCGCGGTGGTGACCGTATCCTTTACGCTAACGGCACCAGGCTTTTTAACCGTGGCATTAACAACGATTCACTTACCAATCAGTTAAAAGGAAAAGAAAATACAAAGGTTACGCTGAAAATACTTCGAAAGGGGATTGTAGATCTTCTCACCTTTAAAGTAAAAAGAGGCAAAGTCCCTCTTAAAAGTGTAGATGCGGCATATATGCTTACAGATGATCTTGGATATATTAAGATCAATCGTTTTGCGGAAACCACCTACGACGAATTTAAAAAATCGATCAGAAATTTAAAGGAGAAAGGCGCGACGCAAATTGTGCTGGATTTACGTGGAAATCCCGGCGGTTATCTTTCTGAAGCTATCAATATTGCCGATGAATTTATTAAAGATGATAAACTCATACTTTTCACTAAAAATAAGAGTGGAGCTATTGAAGAAACTTATGCCCAGAGGGAAGGAGACTTTGAAAACGGGAAAGTCTTTGTGCTTATCGATGAAAATTCAGCTTCTGCCAGTGAAGTAGTCGCGGGAGCACTTCAGGATAATGATGTTGGTACCATCGTAGGTAGACGCTCTTATGGAAAAGGACTTGTGCAGCGGGAAATGGGACTGGGCGATGGCAGCGCGGTACGACTTACCATTGCAAGATATTATACTCCTACGGGACGTTCAATTCAAAAGCCATACGACAACGGAAACGATGCCTATTTTAAAGACTATATGCGTCGTTACAAGAACGGGGAACTTAATAGTGAAGATAGCATTCATGTGAATGATTCGTTGCGCTATAAAACCCCCGGCGGAAAAATTGTATATGGCGGAGGCGGAATTATCCCTGATGTTTTTGTTCCAAAAAATACCGATTCTGAAAAAGAAAAACTTACCCTTCTACTTCGAGGCGGTTATATGAGCAGGTATGTATTTGACCTGCTGGAAAGAAAACGGGAATATTACAATACTTTATCTAAAGAAGATTTCAAAAAGAATATCGAAATCACCGATGAAATGCTGAAGGATTTTAATCGATATTTATACCAGACAAATGTGCGAATTAATCTTACACTGGAAGATCACAAACCATTGCTAGAGAAATATCTTAAGGCTGAAATGGCTCAACAACTTTTCGGAAGTGCTGTATTTGAACGGTATTTAAATGAAGATGATCGAATAATTAAAAAAGTCGTGGAATTGTCCAAACAAAAATAATAATTTGGATTTCCAGTGAATTCGATATCCATATATCTATCTGCTTTATGGCCGTTTATGCCTCTGCTTTTTTTTATAATTGCAGTGACTTTTAGGTTGATGGATAATAGTACTCTTTTATTTCTTCAAAAAGATATCCTGATAAATTCTTCAAACGTTTCCCGAAGCCTTTTAAAGGAACAAATCAGGAGAAATGAAGATCCTGTTTTTACCCGTAAGCTGAGAAGAGCCTTATTATTCAGAAATTTACAGCAAAGTTTTCTTGTAGGAGCTTTCTTAAGCCTTCCGCTAAGTGTGGCCTATTTCTTTCTAGCTTAATTTATCGTGAACTTTAGTATGCTCACCATTATTCCAGGCGGTAAGGATATCGGTTGCAACCGCTGCACCACTACCGCTGGCAATCGCGAACTGACTACGCCATCCCGCAAGAGTACCGGCAACATACATTCCCGGTTTTACCAGTTGATCACGATTTTTTAACTGTACTCTGTTTTTAGATAATTTTGTCTTCTCATGTGGAATGAGGTATTCCTCCAGCCCTTTTATCCTAAAAGGACTCGTATAACCAACTGCAATTACTATAGATTTGGAAGTATATTCAGATTTATTGGTAACAACGCGAAAACCATCATTTATCTCCGCAACTTCCTTCACCTTTTCCTTTTCAATTTGCTGCAGCCCGGGATAGAGGTTTTTAAGTTGAAGGGCTCCGCTTTTCAGGATGTCTATACCTTTAGTACCCGAATCAATGCCCAAGGCATTATTGAGTAAAGCCGACTGCAAATGAGAGGTTCTTTGATGAAGGATAATTCCTGCCTTTTTATTTTTGGCAAAATCCTTCTCCAAACCAGATCCCAGAACCAGCGCACAGGAAATCCCGGCAGCTCCACCTCCAATAATAAGAACATCGAAATCCATTTTTTAACTGGCCTTAGCGGAAATTCTTCGCGAAACAAGCAATATTGCCATTAACGCAATTACACAAAGACTTGAGATAATCACAATAAAAGCATTGCCGCTGTCACCCTCAAATAAATTCTGAAAATCAATGGCCGTAGCGCTTATTCCTATAAAAACAAGGGCCAGAAAAATAACGGTATAAATAAAATACTTCATCAAAATAAACTCTGAATATTGGCAGCGAACAATTTTACCGATATGGCAAGTAAGATCACGCCAAAAACTTTTCTAATTACATTTATTCCCTGGCTACCAAGTATCTTTTCAATTCTTGAAGAAGACTTCAGTACCAGGAACACAAATATAATATTGATAATAATAGCAACAATGATATTTGCGGTTTCATATTCGGCCTGTAAAGAAACCAAAGAGGTCATTGTTCCGGCTCCGGCGATGAGAGGAAACGCCAATGGCACTACCGATGCGGTTTCTGGCGCATCATCTCGGTAAAGACTTATTCCCAAAATCATTTCCAGAGCAAGAAAAAACAGGATAAAAGAACCGGCCACGGCAAAGGAATTAACATCAATTCCAATAAGGCTCAGGATCTCTTTCCCCAAAAACAGAAATACGATCATTATGATCCCGGCAACTATAGATGCCTTTTCACTCTGGATATGACCGGTTTTCTTTCTTAGATCGATAATGATAGGAATGCTTCCTATAATATCGATTACTGCGAAAAGAACCATCCCGGCTGTAAATATCTGCCTGAAATCAAACACTTTAAACATAACTCCACTTCATTAAAAATTGCCGGCAAAAATACTCTATACTTTCTGATTAGTAAATAACCAACCAGGTTAAATTTGTGTAAATTTTTATGTCATTTTCTTCGGCAAGAGAAGCGGGCAAATTATCTTTGCCGCATGTTTCAAATAGGTAAGACTTTAGTTTCTGAAGAGATCATTAAAAAGGATTTTGTTTGCAATCTTTCGGCCTGCAAAGGAGCCTGCTGTATAGACGGTGAGGCCGGGGCGCCCGTAGAAGAAAGTGAAACTTCCATCATGGAAGACATCTATCCTAAGGTAAAACCATTTCTACGAAAAGAAGGAATTAAGGCAATTGAGGAACAGGGAGTTTATATAGTCAGGGAAAATGGCGAAATTGAAACTCCTCTTATCGATGGCGCCGACTGTGCTTATGTAACTTTTGATGATAAAGGAACCGCTCTATGCGGTATTGAAGAAGCTTATAATGCCAGAGAAATCGACTGGAAAAAGCCTGTTTCCTGTCATCTTTATCCGGTACGGGTGGAAGAATACACTTCATTTTCTGTGATTAATTACCATAAATGGGAGATCTGTGATGATGCATGCAGCCTTGGCGCAGAGCTACAGGTGCCGGTTTATAAATTTGTAAAGCAGGCACTCATTAGAAAATTTGGGGAAGACTGGTATAATGAACTTGAAAATGTGGCGACAGGTTTAAAGTCTTAGACGCCCCAGGATCTTCTGGCCTTTTCTTTAATCTCATTAAATTCTGAATTTTCTTCTAAGACCAGAAACTCTTTTTTGAAGAAATTGAAAAGTGCCAGAGAATTCCAGTAATTCCAATTCGTGAGCTTTTGCATTTCTATTAAAGTCTTATCCAGATCATTAAGGAGACAATAACCCATAGCACTGCCAAAGTGATCACCTTGTTGATGAAATTCTTTTTGCATTTTCTCGAATTTCCTGTGATCGCCTTTTTTGTACCATATCATTGCAAGAATATTGTCAACGGCATTCCCTGCCCAGTCCACGACCAGACCATTCAGAATAACTTCAGCTTTATCAAATTCACCAATATGGTATAATCCCAAAGCTTCATAAAAGTAACTGGTAGTCCAGTCGGGATTTATGACCTGGATTTGCTGTGCCTGCCTTATTGCCGCATCATAATCTCCATTACTAAGATAGGATAGGGAAAGATTGCTAATTGCTTCCGGTGAAAGAGGATTCAATTCTACAGCTTTCCTGGAGTTGAAGAGCGCATTTTCAGAATCACCCGTAACATTCGAGAACCATCCTATCCAGTTAAAGGCATCAGAATAGCTGGGTCTGCGCAACGTAGCATCCTTTAATTTACCGATTGCTCTGGCTACCTCACGCTTATCTGCCAGGAGAAGACCCAGGGTAGCATGAGTTTCAGCGAGATCGGGATCAAGCTTATATGCTTTGTTCACAGCAATTTCAGCCTCCTCAATAACCTCATCATGGGGAATATAACCGTAATCCTGAAGGTGGATAAGAGAATCTGCCAGACCAACCCAGGCTAAAGCATAATTATTATCTTCATCAAGAGCCTTTCTAAATAGATCAATGGCTTTACGAAGCCCTTTCTCTGTTCTTTGATCAAAATACCATCTTGCCTGAGCATGTAAACAATAAGATTCCATATTTTCTGCAGGAGTATTTTTTACCGGCTGCTTTTTATTCAGATCGAACTTGATACGCATGGAATCAGTAATCTTATTGGTAATCTCCCCCTGAATTTTAAAAATGTTCCTGACGTTTAATTGTTGAAGATAAGTCTCTGCCCAAACCTGCCTGTCTTCTTCAGCATCAATTAACCTGACATTTACCTTGATATTATTGGCCATCTCTATAACCTCTCCGGTTAGTATCCAGTTTATATTTAATCGGCTGGCGATCTCAGGTGCCGTATTATTAGTTCCTCTATACCCAAGCACAGAGGTCCTCGATATCACATGAAGGCCTGAAAAACCTGAAAGTTTGGTAAGAATATCACTATGAATTGCCTTAGTAAGTGTAGGGGTTTTCTCCAATCCACAACTGTCAAAAGGTAAAACCGCGATTCGATTTCCCTCACTTTTTTTCGAGGGTACCTCCCCAAATATTTTACTATTTCCAGACTGGTTAGAATTTCGAATTTCCTTTATTTTCTGGGTGAATTCCGCAGATGGTTCTTCTTCAAATTCAGCTATATAATTCTGGCAGAATTCCCTGTAAATATTTTGCGCCATTTGATTTTCTCCCTGCGAAACCAAAGCATTTATCCATTCAATACAATCTGATTCCTCAGGCAAATTAAACTCCATGGATTTTCGTGCATAAACTTCCAGTTCCCTGGAATTTCCTGTGCTGATCAATTCTTTTATATGTTTTGACACGAATCTTCCCGCCTTATCCTTCAGACGCTGGCGTTCATTTTCAAGCCAGAATTCAAATTCTGCCGATGTTTGAGAAACATAAAAACCTTTAAGCAAATCTCCCCGATAAAGATCCAGAGCAGTATTGATCCTGTTTTCCTTTAAGTAATCCTCAAAAAGACTCACATCACAATCAAACAAATCGCTGTTAATCTGGATCTCTTCTCCACCGCGATTTAAAACAGAATCATTCCCGAAGGTCTTTCTTATATGATACAAAATGTTACTTAGAGAATTCCGGGCATTTTTTTGACCCATATCTGGCCAGAAAAGTGGAAGCAAACTGTCTCTTCTATGAAATCCAAATGGCCTTTTTAACAGCAGATATACAAGCAAAGCCAGTCGCTTGGGACCGGTGAGAAAAGACTGTTCCAATTCCCCGTCCGGCTTCCTTATTTCGGCGGGACCTAATATGTTCACCTGTATCATCAAGCTGAATTTTAGTCTCTTAGATTCCTATCTAAGATACAAAACAGAATTAACTATGAGCCGCCTCTAATTTAGCTGAAAAAGGATCTTGAAAAAGATGAAAAACTTCAAAAACTCTAACTAAAAATCAGAAATTATGAAAACTATTAATTATCCAATTATTTTATGGCTTTGCAGAATTTTTTGTGGCGAAATTCTAATTTTCGCTTTGGCGGCCTGTGATCAGGAGAGCCTTCCAGACCTCAACGAAAGTGATCTTAACATTAATATCTCAGGAGAAAGTCAGGGCGTTGACAATTCAAAAAAAGTAATTATCAGAAGTGAAGGAATGAGCTTCACGGCTCCGGAAGAAATCAAATCTGGCTGGAACACTTTCCGATACGAAAATGGTACCGGAAACCCACATTTTTTTGTAATTGAAAAACTTCCCGAAGGAAAAACGGTTGAGGATAGTAAAGCGGAAGTTGTACCTGTTTTTCAGGAAGGCATGGATCTTATCGGAGCCGGTCAGCCGGAAGAAGCTCTGGCCGTGTTTTATTCATTACCAGCCTGGTACTGGCAAGTGGTTTTACAGGGAGGCCCGGGACTGGTATCTCCGGGACATGCGGCTGAATCTACCGTTTATATGACTCCGGGGAATTATGCAATAGAATGTTATGTGAAGACCGGTAACGGAGTATTCCATTCTTCGATAGGAATGATTGAAGGCATTCACGTAAATGATGAAATTTCAAAAATCAAAGAGCCTAAATCTACGCTGGACATAAGCATCTCAAGTACTTCTGGAATTCAGATTAAAAGCAAGATAAGGCCCGGCCAGCATGTGGTTTCAGTATATTTTGAAGATCAGGTATTTCATGAACATTTTTTAGGCCATGACGTCCACCTGGTAAAATTATCCCCTGATGCAGATATTGATGCACTGAATGCATGGATGAACTGGTCTGACCCCAATCAATTCAAAACTCCCACACCAGAAGGAGTGGAATTTTTAGGAGGATTGCAGGAATTACCTGCAGGAGATACAGGTTATTTTACAGGCATTTTAAAACCGGGCACTTATGCCTTTATATCTGAAGTGCCAGATCCAATGAGCAAGAACATGTTTAAAATCTTCGAAGTCCCTCAACAATAATTCAACTAACCCATAAAACTTTTAATTATGAAGATCATAAAATCCTTATTAACCAGCCTATTCTCAATTATTTTTCTTTTAAGCCTTGGCTGTAAAAATAACAATCAAATTAGTGATGAAGCCATTAGCCATCAGGACTATAAAAAAGAAACAACAATAACCACAATTGAGGAACCCGGGATTACCATCATTTCAAGGGGAATGAACTTTGAACTCCCTAAAAAGATCAAATCTGGCTGGCAAAAATTAAATTATGAAAATCGTTCAGGAGACACCCATTTTTTAGTTCTTGAAAAATTACCTGCAGGCAAACATATCGCAGACTCAAAAAAAGAAGTGGTTCCTGTTTTCCTGGATGCCATGAATTTGATAAACATAGGCAATACCGAACAGGGCTTTAAAAAATTTAAGGAATTACCGGAATGGTTCTTCAATATGAAATTTCTCGGCGGTGTAGGACTGGTCTCCCCGGGTAACACCGCACAAACGACGCTGAACCTGGAACCAGGAAATTACCTGGTGGAGTGTTATGTGAAAATGCCTGACGGTATCTTCCATTCGGCGATGGGAATGCTTGAAGAAATAGAGGTTTTACCGGCAAAAACCAATGTTAAAGAACCACAAGCTGAAAACGTAATCAATATTTCTACAGAGGGAGGGATTGTTTTGGAAAATGACCCGGAGACTGGTCAACAAAGATTTAAAGTGAAATTTTTAGATCAGAAAGCCTATGCGAATTTTGTGGGGCATGATGTAAATCTTGTGAGATATCAATCTGATCAGGATTTAAAAGCCCTTAATGACTGGGTGAACTGGGTGGGAATTAATTCCTTTATTTCTCCTTCCCCGAAAAATATAGAATTTCTGGGTGGAGTTCAGGAAATGCCGGCAGGATCAGTCGCTTACTTTTCAGCAGATCTTATTCCCGGCAAATATGCTTTGGTTGCAGAAATCCCGGACCCAAAATCTAAAAATATGCTAAAGACTTTTTCCGTTCCCCAAAAAGATAATTCCTCTAAATAAAAAAGTTGAGACTGTCCTTGCAGATGATTTTTTTGCGTGATAGTTGTTTAGATACTTTTCAATTTAAAAATTGGATTATCTATTCAATTTTCACATTTCTATAAGAAAATAATACTAATTAAAACGTATATTTATAGACCTCGAAAAACCGAAGTTTATAAACTTCACTACTTTCCTACGAATTCCCCCCATTTTAATTGAATCAACTTTTCGCGAGGAGCGAATTTTAATAATTGATCGTTTAAATATTTAGAATAAAACAGAGCGAGAAGAATTCTTATACGGATTTTGATCATCCGAAATTTTTCATAGGTGGACCAACCAAAAAATTAGGTAATTCTGTTTTCTGAAAAACCAGTGATTTTGATCGCTGGTTTTTCTAATTTAAGAGTAAATTATTCAGGCACTTTTATTCAGAAATATGCCATTTTTAAACGATTTTTCGGCATTTATACAGCCAGATGAGCCATTCGGAAAACCAGGATAATTGTATTTGGTGATAAAATTATTAACAATTTATAAATATTTTGTTTTTCAGTTATTTAAAAACACCATTTAACAAAACACTATTAAAACAAAAGATTTATTGTGTTGAAAACTTTGTTGAAAACGTTTGCGTTTAAATCTTTCATTATCCCTCTCATTTTTAAATATTTGTTAAACACTTTTCAATTATACCCAATAAAACCGAAAAACTAAAAAAACACATGGCTCAACTAGAACCCATTTTGCAGGATAATAAAGATCGCTTTGTGATCTTTCCAATTAAACATCATGACATTTGGGACTGGTATAAAAAAATGGAGGCTTGTTTCTGGACTGCTGAAGAAATTGATCTTCATCAGGATATGAACGACTGGACTAACAAGCTGAATTCTGATGAGCGCTATTTTCTAAAACACATTCTTGCTTTTTTTGCTGCTTCAGACGGAATTGTAAACGAGAACCTCGCTGAAAATTTCGTAAACGAAGTTCAGTATTCCGAAGCTAAGTTTTTCTACGGTTTTCAGATTATGATGGAAAATATCCATTCTGAAACCTATTCGCTTCTTATTGACACTTATGTAAAAAATGAAAAGGAAAAAGATCAACTATTCAAGGCTATCGAGGTTTTTCCTGCGATAAAGAAAAAAGCCGACTGGGCTTTGAAATGGATAGAATCTGATTCATTCGCTGAAAGACTTATTGCATTTGCCGCCGTTGAAGGTATTTTCTTTTCCGGTGCTTTTTGCTCGATCTTCTGGCTTAAAAAACGTGGCTTAATGCCAGGGCTTACTTTCTCAAACGAGCTTATCTCAAGAGACGAAGGTATGCACTGTGATTTTGCCGTACATCTTCACAACAATCACCTTGTAAACAAGGTTCCAAAAGAAAAAATAAGAGAGATCCTTGTTGATGCTCTAAATATAGAACGTGAATTCGTTACCGAATCGCTTCCGGTAAGTTTGATTGGAATGAACGCCAAACTTATGACTCAGTATCTTGAGTTTGTAACCGACAGGCTTTTAGTAGAACTGGATTGCGATAAAGAATATAATGTCTCTAATCCATTTGATTTTATGGATATGATCAACCTGCAGGGTAAAACCAATTTCTTTGAAAAGCGCGTAAGCGAATATCAAAAAGCAGGGGTAATGAATAAGGATAAAGAATCTGACGAAATTAGTTTTGACGCTGATTTCTAAAGCGCAACTTCGCCGCGTCCCCCAACGCGGTGTAAGTTGAACTTGAATAATTTCTAATAATATCTTGAGGTTTATTTTTTACCGGAAGTTCTCCGGAAGGGAAAGCTAGTCTCCTTTCTGAAGCAATAATCCCAATCAATTTTAAAAAAGTAGTGTATGTATGTAGTTAAAAGAGACGGGAGAAGGGAACCCGTCATGTTCGACAAAATCACCGCCAGAGTTAAAAAACTTTGTTATGGCCTTAATGAATTGGTAGATCCGGTAAAGGTAGCCATGCGAGTAATTGAAGGCCTTTATGATAATGTGACTACCAGTGAACTTGATAATCTCGCAGCAGAGATCGCAGCTACCCTTACTACAGCCCATCCTGATTATGCAAAGCTTGCCGCCAGGATATCGGTTTCTAACCTGCATAAAAATACCAAGAAAACCTTTTCAGAAGTAATGACAGATCTTTACGAATACGTGAATCCACGTACCGGTGAAAAAGCTCCATTACTTTCTGATGAAGTGTATAAAGTCATTTCAGAAAATAAAGAGAAACTGGATTCTACCATCATCTATAACCGTGATTTTGGTTATGATTATTTCGGGTTTAAAACTCTTGAAAGATCATACCTTTTAAAACTGAACGGTGAGATCGTGGAACGTCCACAGCACATGCTC